>NZ_JBEPLH010000019.1:0-144073 GCF_040545135.1 Burkholderia sp. 572
GGTTCAATCGTCATTTCTTCCTTGCGTTTGCGTGGCATAAAGTGGCTCCTTGGTCGCCAGTTTATGCCTCACACACAAAAGATCGGATAGGCTCCTGTTACCTCGCCATGAGCTTCGACATCTGCGAGCGTTTGACGAGACTGTCCATCAAGACGATCAGCGCCTGCTGGTGCGCCACTACCGCTACGACGCCAGCGGCCAGCTCACCGACATCAACGACACGCGGCGCGGCCAACTGGCCTACCGCTATGACCCGGTGGGCCGGCTGCTGGAGGCACAGAGCCGCCTCGGCCATGAAACCTTCGCGTTCGACCCGGCCAGCAACCTGATCGACCCAGCCGAGCAGCGCGAAGCCGAGCGCCAGCGCATGCCGCGCATCAAGTCGCTGGACAACCTGGTCAAGCAGTACGCCGGCACCCACTACCAGTACGACGCGCGGGGCAACCAGACAAAACGCTGGAAGAACGGACAGGAAAGCCGTTTCACCTGGGACCTGTTCGACCGGCTCACGCACTACGAAGACGAGCGCCTGCAGGCGGACTACAGCTACGACGCCCTCGGCCGGCGCCTGACGAAGCACAGCAAGGCCTACTACGAGGAGCGAAGGGAAGCCGGCCCGCACTGGAATCGCGCCGAGCGGGTGAAGCGCAACCGCGAGTTGCAATGCGGCTTCACGTTGTATGGCTGGGACGGCGACACGCTCGCGTGGGAAAGCAAGATCGCCGACGAGGATGGCTTCGGTGCGCGCACCACGCACTACGTGTACGAGCCGGGCAGTTTCGTGCCGGTGGCGCAGGCGGTGCGCGACGACGCCATCGAACTGCTCGACCAGCCCGAGTACGGCGACTACTACCGGCAGGACGAAGACCCGCTGTGGGGCCCTCCGCCGCCCGCGCCGCCGATCAACAGCCTGGCTTGGTACCAGTGCGATCACCTTGGCACGCCGCAGGAACTGACGGACGAGCATAGCGAGATTGCTTGGGCAGCAGAGTATCGTGCGTGGGGTGTCGCGCAGGAGGCGATTCGCAAGGCCTCTGATGGGCACGTGGAAGTGCGCAATCCAATCCGGTTCCAGGGGCAGTACCATGACCATGAATCGGCGCTGCACTACAACCGGTATCGGTACTACGATCCGGAGGTGGGGCGGTTTGTTGGCAAGGACCCGATTGGGTATGCAGGCGGTATCAATGTTTATCAATACGCACCCAATCCAACGGGGTGGGTTGATCCGCTTGGGTTATCCGGTTTTGAACCTAAGGTTCTAACTAGCGGAACTGTCTTTAGAAATGCATCGGGGACCCCCGATAGCTTGACTCCGCGCTTAGGAAAAGACACGACCCGAATCGATGGGAAAGAGCCGGGCTTGTCGGCAGCCACTTCGGAAGCGGGATTGGACAGCGGGAAATATGTTGAGCTGGACGTCGGCAAGCTTTGTTCGTGCGGGCTTCAAGCGACACATGATAAGCCGAATGGTCACGTGACCATTCGACCGATAAACGATCCGACCGATTCCAAGTTAACAGACTGGGCGAAGTCCAGAGGAGGCGGCTCGACGCACTCTCTGACACAAGGTATATTGGGAGCAGTTACTGGTCGGGGGAAAAAGTGATGGCGACCGATATCCAATCCTATTTGTCAGAATATGTAGCAAGGGTAAAATGTGTCATTGAAAAGAAGGTTAATATTGAGTCATCTAATTCAGGATTTTACCGAAACTCTCTCGGCGGTACGGCATACGTAAGCTTCTACCCAAAGGAGATCGATCTAACACTTGATCTGACAGGTGTGGGTGATAAATACAGGGTAACTGCCGATCTGACGGATCAAGAGGGAAAAGTGATTTCTGGAGATATCTTTAAATTCGATGGGGATCCAGAGTATTTGTGCATGGCGCTTGACGCGTTCTTCCCTGATTTGGTTAAGTTGGTTTCGGATTGTCTTTAAATGAATGAGATGGCCGCGTCAGCGGCCCCTCGTTCGTCTACAGCCGGCATCGGTACTATGATCCAGGCACGGGGAGATTCATCAGCAAGGACCCGATCGGGCTGCAAGGTGGCTTGAACGCGTATCAATACGCACCCAATCCGATAGGCTGGATTGACCCGCTTGGTTTGGTATGCCGGCGGCCAGGTGGCTATCGTGTGAATGATGCAGATCAACACGGCAACCTTATAGTCCCCAAAGCGAATCGGGCACCGGGTAACACAAATACGGTTGCCGACGGGTTTGTGCAGTCGCATCATCCAATTCAGCAGGAATGGGCAAAGTAGCAGGTGTTCCCTAACGGGACCTATAGTTCGGGAACTGCACCGGCGGTTTTGCTGCCGAGCACTTCGGGCTTCGTCCACGCTCAAATTTCTGGCATGCAGCGGGCATTCCGAAATCAAAACGGCTTCAATACGGATGTGCAGACAGAGTTTAATGAGGCCGCCCGACAGATGAGGGCAGCAGGTGTTCCAGAAAGTGTTGTAAGGCGAGCGATGCGACAAAATTAAAAATATTTCGACTGTTTGGGAGCTTTCAATGCTAAATAGAGCGTATCTTAGTCAACACTTCGAACTGAGAATTCCAGCGACCTCTAGCCAGATTAATGTTGCAGAGGCGAAGGTCGGGCTGTCTTTTTCTAAGGAATACGTTGATTTTCTGCAAATCACCAATGGACTAAGTTCGATGGGCTGTTTGGCTTTGCATGAAATAGAAATTTTGCCTGAGAGAAATATAGAATATGAAGTCCCAAGGTACCTTCCGGGATGCTTCATGATTGGGGATGATAGCGGTGGACAAGCAATTTTGATTAATTCTAGTGGAAAGGTATTTGAGGTGGGAATGGGGATAACGAACCCGAAATTTCTGGAGAGATCGGCTGATTCACTGACAGATCTGTTGGTGAATCTCAAGGGCTTGACGCTTGGGGAGAGGTGAGATCTACGTTGCCCCTCGGAATCGTTGGCCAGCTAAGGAAACACGGATTAATAGGTGATCGCACAAGGTGATGAGCAACGTGGTACGCCGGGAAGGGATTAGCAATCCGCTGCGCTTTGCGGGGCAATACTTCGACGCTGAAGCGGGCTGCACTGTAACCGACAAGGTACAACGGTCCGAGTAACGGACGGTTTATCTGCAAGGACCCGATCGGTCTAGCTGGTGGCATCAACGTCTTCCAGTACGCTGTAAGCCCGGTGCAGTGGATTGATCCTTTAGGACTGAGCGGCACACTTGCAGGCAGGCTCGCGGACAAGGCGCAAAGGTTGCCGGCGTCACAGCGGCCAAACACGGTCGCAGTGATTGTTTCCAAAGACGGGCGTATTGTAGTTGGGCGCAATCAAGGGGGCGTCACTAACGCCGAGGTTCAGGGTGCGTTAAAGGATATTCCATCGAATGAATTTGATACTCAATGCGCTGAAGTGAACGCGATATCCCGGGCTAGGAATAAAGGTATTGATTTAACTTGGCAACGATCTCTGTTGCTAATGTTCGTGGGAGAAGTAGTACAAGTGGAGTTCATGGGGTAGACAAGACCCTGTGTTCTGTGTGCAATCCTTTACTTAGAAAATTCGATATGAATCTAGTTCAGCGGTGTGGTCATCATGAATAGGGGTGAGCTTCTTTTAAAATTAGCCGGCTTCTCTTCAGAAGGTAAGCAGCTTTATGCGTCTTCCTGCCTTCGATGTTACTGTGAGTTAACGAGGATTTCGCATCCGGCCATAAGTGAACTATTGGATCATCTTGATTCGATAGCCTCCGCGAAAAGTTTGGTGGAGTGGGATGCAAAAGGAGCATTGCTTGATCTAAATGGGAGGGGAGATCCAATTCCGGCGAGTCTCAGGTCTATGATGTCCGGCGATGATTTGAATGAGTTTGAAAATTTGGTTGATAGTGTGGTGGAGGTTGGGATTGTCGATCTTTATGGGGAAAAGACGAACTTGCCATTGAAATTTTTAGATAAAGCAATGCTTGTGTTGGAGAGGAGGGGTTTTCCTCTGCCGGAGTTGAACGGATAGTGACCTCTGCGTCAAGCAACGCGCGTTGGCAGGAGATACGTATCGCAAAATCGGGCAGTGTGCAATGCCGCTCGGCGGTCATCGTTGATACAGGTATGGTTCTGCGGCACGCACTACTAGTGCGAAATGTCTAGGAATGTCGGAGTGTCTTGCTCTGCACGGATCAAGAGTGCGTCGGTCGACAAGCCATACCGCTACAACGAGGAGTGTGAACTGCATCGGTGCGGGAGATTGACGTCAGCAGAGAGCGCGGTGAGTTGATGCCGTGCTGGCGACGCACGGCCAAATCAAAATGGGAGTTGATATGCAAGACATCGTCCGCGAAGGCGACATGACAGACCATGGCGGCGTGGTCACGCAAGGCTTCGACAACACCGATCTCAACGGCCGGAAGATCGCCGGCCTGGGGCATCTGGTGAGCTGCCCGAAGTGCAAGGGCGTTTTCCCCATCGCCGAGGGCAGCTCCAACTTCGACATTGGCGGTGTGCCGGTGGCGCTGCACAACATGAAGACGGCCTGCGGCGCCAGCCTGATCGCCAGCGGCTCGCAGGGCAGCGTGGGTTGATTTTGTATTTCGTATTTCTGATCGCTCTTTAACAACCGACCGACTTTGATGGTGCGCCACTAGGCGTTATCAGTACGAGGAAGCCACTGGCCCATTGGCGCTCGAGAAGCTCAAGTCCGTGGGGCCAGCCCCGCAGACCGCCAACTTATGCGCTACGTGGACTGCTCGGCCAAGGCCAGCCAATGGGCCTACGACGAGCGCGGCCAGCTCGTGCAGTTCACCGACGCGGCGGGCAACGTCACCCGCTATCGCTACGACGCGGGCCAGCTCGCCGCCATTCGCCACGCCGACAACAGCGAGGAACACTTAGACAAAACGCTGGAAGAACGGACAGGAAAGCCGTTTCACCTGGGACCTGTTCGACCGGCTCACGCACTACGAAGACGAGCGCCTGCAGGCGGACTACAGCTACGACGCCCTCGGCCGGCGCCTGACGAAGCACAGCAAGGCCTACTACGAGGAGCGAAGGGAAGCCGGCCCGCACTGGAATCGCGCCGAGCGGGTGAAGCGCAACCGCGAGTTGCAATGCGGCTTCACGTTGTATGGCTGGGACGGCGACACGCTCGCGTGGGAAAGCAAGATCGCCGACGAGGATGGCTTTGGCGCGCGCACCACGCGAGCCGGGCAGCTTTGTGCCGGTGGCACAGGCGGTGCGGCAGGATGCCATCGAACTGCTCGACCAGCCGAATACGGCGACTACTACCGGCAGGACGAAGACCCGCTGTGGGGCCCTCCACCGCCTGCGCCGCCGATCGACGGTCTGGCGTGGTATCAATGCGATCACCTTGGCACGCCGCAGGAACTGACGGACGAGCAGAGTGAAATTGCGTGGGCCGCCGAGTACCGTGCTTGGGGTGTCGCGCAGGAGGTGATTCGGAAAGCGTCGGGCAAGGCTTCCGTCGCCAACCCCATCCGCTTCCAGGGGCAGTACCATGATCACGAAACGGGGCTGCACTACAACCGGTATCGGTACTATGATCCGCAATCAGGACGCTTCGTGTCGAAGGACCCGATCGGTTTGGCGGGAGGGTTGAACGCGTTCCAGTACGCGCCGAATCCGGCCGGGTGGATTGATCCGCTGAGCTTGGCTAAGACAACATGCGACTTATATGCATTTGGTAATGCCAGTGGTCCGCGCGAACCTAGAATCCAGGGCGTTAACACCAAACCGGGACAAAATGCAGACTTGATTGCCGACGCAGCTGGAATGGTGGGGCCGACTACTGAAGGAGGAGCGTCGACATTTGGTGATGTCAATAAGGCACCTATCAGTGGCACCTATCACAAGCTTCCAGCTGGATCGGAACTCCCAGACGGGATAGAGGTCGTTGCGGATGGCAAGGACGTTGGCGGGTCGCATGCCGCAACTCATCATACAGTTTGTCCGTCTAAGCGAATGTCGGGACAGACATTTGTCGAGAAATTCAAAAATCTGCCTTGGATTAAGGCTGGGAAGAAGTAACCATGAAAGATAAAGAAAATGGCTCGTGGAAAGATCTTAAAGAGGCTTTTCGGATCTACGTGAAATTGAGAGATGGGTTTGTAAAAAAACCATCCGCTGTTTCTTTTGTTCAGAGAGCCTTTTCCGTGCCTGAGGAAAGGGCTATGGCTATCGATTTGGTGTTGAGCTATCCTGAGTCCGAGAGGGTCGTTTTTTTTAGACAGTTGATCTCAATGTCAAGCTATGTAAATGGTTTCACGGAAGAGTGCAGAAATTTGATATTGGAGTTGCCGCGTGATTGGGTGATGAAAAATATCGAGGCAGAAGTTGATGGGGTGCTGGTTAATGGGGGTTATGAAGAGTATCGATGTTTGCTAGAGTTGTGTTGTGAGCTGGATAGAGGGTTGATGATTAAATTTGCGAAACGTGCTCTGGATAGTTCTGACGAAGACATCAAGGATGCGGGTGCAGATTTTCTGTCCCGCTAATCTGACCGAGGTCGAGCAGTTCAGATGGGCAGCGATATCGCTTCAATGCGGCGTGACAACTGTCGCGCATCGAGAATAGCCGTGCGGGCGGAATCTACTTTCCGGTCGAGTGGCTGATCGAGGCCGAGATCCGTGCCGGGAAATGAGGCAATGAGTGCCAGTTCACGCGAACCGACGGCGATACGGCTATGACGTGCTACCCGATCTACTCTATCCAACTGTGGTGTGATGTCGATATGCCTTGCTACACAAGGCTCAACGACATGTCATTTACCGCACGATACCACTATGACGATGAATGCGACGTGCATCGCTGCGGGAGATTGCGAAAGCTGAAAGGTCGGTCGTAGCGGCAAGTAGACGGGGCTGCACTATAACCGGCATCGGTATTACGATCCGGCATCGGGGCGTTTCGTGTCGAAGGACCCGATCGGGCTCGCAGGCGGGATCAACGTCTTCCAGTACGCACCGAACCCTATAACTTGGGTCGATCGTTAGGGTTGACGGGCAAGCCTCTGCCTGGGCCCACGAAGATCAATCGGATTGGCGGTAACTCGATCGATAACCTCCGTCTCAAAGAACCAGAAAGGAAGCTCAATCCTCCTGGAATCTCTGTCCTGCACGGCTGTTGTCCCTGCGTTGCAGCTCAACAGATGAGGAATGCCTTTCCGAAGGCCACGGGCTTGCTGACGGCAACTGAAACTGTCGCATCAGGTACGGCAGATGCCGTCCGAGGGGCGGGGTTCGATGTTATTGAGGATCCGACTAATAAGTTTCCAAATCACGCTCGAATCATTCATCCTAGTGGTGCCGACGGCTTCAGCAATGAAAATCTCGAGCGATTGTCCGAAGCGCTTGGGAAAACCACGGAGTGCCCACGATGATGAAGTTCCATTTAAACGATTGCAGTGGAAATTTTGCAGGAGAGGTCACGGTGACTTATTCAGAGGGGGGGCTCATGATCGGCAACTTTACCCCTGGCGAGAATTTTCGCTCGTATGAACAACTCTTCGTGAAATTTGAGCAAGCCGCAAACAATCAACTTTTTGTAGAGATAGACAGGCTAGAGCGCGAAATCACTGAACTTGGCTTTTATTTGGTTGGCCCACTTCCGAACGAGGGTCGACTTGAAATTGAAGACTTACAGATCATGGGAAGCGATGTGAGTTTTCGAGTGAGGTGTTAAGCGCCAAGGGTCGTAGTTGCACCCCTTGGTGTTGTCGGGGTTGGCATGAATCTGGCGTGATGGTGATCTGGCGAGAGACGTTATTGAAGGAGAGGTAGACATGGTCGCCGGGATTGAAGTCGAAGAGTTCGATGTGTGTACGACCTACTACCTGATCTGCTCTGGTCAACCGTCGTGCAACGTCGAGATTCATTATTGCACAAGGCTCAACGACATGTCATTTACCGCGCGATACCACTACGACGATGAATGTGACGCGCATCGCTGCAGGAGATCGAAAAGCTGAAAGGTCGGCCGTAGCGGCAAGTAGACGGGGCTGCACCATAACCGGTATCGGTACTACGACCCGGAGGTGGGGTGGTTTGTTAGCAAGGACCCGATTGGGCTTCGTGGTGGGCTAAACAATTATTCGTTAGCTCCCAACTCCATTCATTGGGTAGATCCATTGGGACTGCGCTGCAAAAAGGGACGCTTCGCCACTTCCGATGGCGCCGCGAAAGCAGTCTTGACTAGAGCCAATCCGAAGTCGATTCGAGACAATCTAGAGTATGGCGGTCTTATCTATAAGATGCCTGGTGGCGGGTATGACTTCACCAAAGCGTTAGAGGGAGTGACCAAGGTGTCAACCCATGGGACGCCAAAGGTTCTGTACCGAAATGCGGCAAAGTCGTAGGGGACTATCATACTCACGGAGACTATTCGATGGCGGATCCAAATGGGAAGGCGATTCGGACTAGTGATCCGCATAGGGATGACTTCAATAGCGATAATTTCTCGGGACCGGACTGCAGTGGAATTCGCCACGATTCCATGGGGCGACCAGAATATAAAGGTTACCTCGGGACACCGAGCGGCGTGTTCAAAGTTTTTGATCAGTCAACCGGAACCACGGGGAATCTATGAGGAATTTATGTACGGCACTATTGCTTATTATATCTTCAATGGATTGTGGGGATAATATGAGCTCGGATATTGAAATTGGAGTTACTGCGGCATCGGCCATATCAACGGCACTTCAGGACGCAAAAGGGAAGATCAAAGTTGAGGATTACAAGATCATCCTCTCTGAGAGAGAGGATGGATTTTATGTCTCCTTTGTGGCGATAGATACCCCTGTTGGGCAACGGGGAGCTCCACCCGGGAAGCCGGGCATTAACTATATTCTGGATAAGCAGGGAGCGAAGATTCTCTGTGAGTATAGGACAAGATAAAGCGAAGAACGGGGGGAGGTTTACTTCCGCATGGAGTGCGGCAAGTCGATGCCGTGTTGGATGGCCAAGCACGGCCAAATCAAATGGGAGTTGATATGCAAGACATCGTCCGCGAAGGCGACACGACAGACCACGGCGGCGTGGTCATGCAAGGCTTCGACAACACCGATCTCAACGGCCGGAAGATCGCCGGCCTGGGGCACTGACCTGCCGGGGGCCGCTCAGGCAAGCAGCCGACACGCGCCGGCCCGTATCCGGCCCCGGAGAGATTCCGCCCATCGCGACGTCACCCGCCCGTCACCGGCGGGAAAAACGCGACCTCGCTGTCCTCCCGCACGACGAATTCACCCGTCACCATCTCGAGGTTGACGGCCGCGCGCACGGGCCGGTCCATCCGCAGCGCGTCCGCGCTGCGTGCGTCGCGCGCGGCCAGCGTGCTGCGCAGCGCGTCGACGGTGAGTTCGCGTGCGTCGACCTCGACGGTTTCCTCGTCGCGCTCGAGTTGTTCGCGAACGCTTGCAAAGTATTTGATCGTCAGTTTCATTGCGATGTCTTGAATGGAGTCGGCGGAATCGAAAAGCGCGCGGCGGACCGGCTCAGCCCCAGCGCCGCATCGCCTGGTCGTCGTGCGCCTTCGCCTCGACCCAGCCGGATTCGCCGTCGTGCCGGATCTCCTTCTTCCAGAACGGCGCGTGGGTCTTCAGGAAGTCCATCAGGAATTCGCACGCATCGAACGCACACGCGCGATGCGCGGCGGCCACCACGACCAGCACGACGGCCTGGCCGAGCGGGATACGCCCGACGCGATGCACGATCTTCACCGCTTCGAGCTGCCAGCGCGCGCTGGCTTCCTCGACGATGCTCCACAGGGCCTGCTCGGTCATCGTCGGGTAGTGCTCGACCTCGAGCGCGACGACATCGTCGACATCACCTTCGTTACGCACGACGCCGAGAAAATTCACGACCGCGCCGACATTCGGATTGCGAACGATCGGCGCGAGCTCCGCGCCTGCGTCGATCGGCGCGTACTGCACGCGCACTTCGAAGCCGGCGGTGATCGCGGGCGGCGGTTCGTGGTGCGGGTCGGCCGCATCGACGGGAGGCGGGTGGCCGCCGGCACGCAACGGATCGTCCGGCAGCCCGGCAGGGGATTCGGTGAAGGTCGTCATGACTGGTTCTCCATTTGGCGGCGCGTGCGGTGTCGCGCGGCGGCGCTCAGCCGCCGACGAGCGACATGCGCACGGTCGGATAGGTCTTGCCCGGCACGCGGGCCGGCCGAACGGCCCGGCGCTCGGAATAGCGGTCGTCGCGGTGCGTCCAGCGATCGCGCACGGCGGCGGCGAGGTCGGCGCTCGACGCTGCTTCGTCGAGCCACGGCCGCAGGTCGGTGCCTTGCGTCGCGAACAGGCACGTATAGAGTGTGCCGTCGGCCGACACGCGGGCGCGCGAACAGGTGCCGCAGAACGGATGCGACACGCTCGCGATGAAACCGACCTCGCCTGCACCGTCGATGTGCGCGCAACGGATCGCGGTCGCATCGTGCGCCGGTTCGCCGACGAGCACGAGCGGATAGTGCGCATCGATCAGCGCGCGCATCTGCGCGGCCGGCACGACCTTGTCGCCCGACCAGAAGCTTGCGCCGCCGACATCCATGTATTCGATGAAACGCACGGCCACGCCCGTATGCCGGAAGTGCCGCACGAGCGGCAGGATCTGGTCGTCGTTCACCCCGCGCTCGATTACCGCATTGACCTTGACCGGCGCGAGCCCGGCCGCCTGCGCGGCCTCGATGCCGGCCAGCACGCGCGACACGGGCACGTCGGCGTCGCTCATCCGGCGGAACATCGCGTCGTCGAGCGCATCGAGGCTGACGGTCACGCGCGACAGGCCCGCGTCGCGCAGCGAACGCGCCTTCGCGGCCAGCAGCGAGCCGTTGGTCGTCAGCGCGATTTCGACGGGCTTGCCGTCGACAGTCGTCAGCGCGGCGAGGCGTTCGATCAGTGCTTCGAGGTTGCGGCGCAGCAGCGGCTCGCCGCCCGTGATGCGGATCTTTTCGACGCCGAGCGACGTGAACGCGCGGGCGATCTTTTCCAGTTGCGCGAACGACAGCCGTTCGGACGACGGCATGAACGCATAGTCGGCGCCGAAGCTTTCGCGCGGCATGCAGTAGCCGCAGCGGAAATTGCACTGGTCGATGACGGACAGGCGCAGGTCGCGCAGCGGGCGGCCGAGCGTGTCGGTCGGGCGGGGGAAGGCGCCGGGCGATGCGCCGCCGGAAGCTGCGGCGGCGGCCGGCGCGGCGGAAACGATGGCATTCACGATCGGTTCGTCGGCCTGCATGAAGTAAGCGAAGGGGCGGCGCCGGTCGGCCGTGCGCATGCCGAAATGGCGGCGCACGGCGCGCGACGAGCCTCCTCGTGAGGATAGTCCGCCGGGTTTTTCCGGCAGGGACACAATCGCGCCCGAATTGCAGGAATACAGTTCGCGGTGCGGGACGCGCGGCGCATGCGCGGCAGCGGGCGCGTGTCGGGCGTCGCGCTCATGCGAGCCACGGCGCGAATTCGTAATACGGTACCGCGTCGCCGTTCGCGATGCGTCGCCCGGCCGGCAGCCGGGCCAGCCCGCTCGCCTGCACGAGCGACTGCAGCGTGCCGGCGCCTTGCTGGCGCAGCGTATCGAGGACGGGCATGCCGTCGAGGCCGACCGTGCAGTGCACGCGCACGAAGCGCTCGCGCTGCGCGTCCGGTTCGAAGTCGCCGTCGATCGGCAGCGACGGCACGATCGGCAGGCGTGCGGCGCGCCCCTGCAGGCGGCGGATCAGCGGCGCGACGAACAGCGCGAACGCGGTCATCGCCGCGCCGGGGTTGCCGGGCAGCAGCACCACCGGCCGCGTGTCGAGCCGCGCGAGTGCAACCGGCTTGCCCGGCTTCATGCGCACGCCGGCGACGATGAACGATGCGCCGAGCGCGTCCAGCGTGGGGCGCAGCAGATCCTTGTCGCCGACCGACGCGCCGCCGACGCAGATCACCAGGTCGCAGCCCGCGTGCAGATCGCGCAGCGCGCGATCGACGGCGGGCGCGGTGTCGGCGGCATGCAGGCTCATCGCGACCTCGGCGCCGGTGCCCGAGACCAGCGCGCCGAGCATCGGCGCATTGCTGTTGTAAATCTGTTGCGGCGCACGCGGCTGGCCGCACGCGACGAGTTCGTCGCCGGTCGTCAGGACGCCGACGCGCAGCGCCGGACGCACGTCGATACGCGCGAACCCTTGCGCGGCGGCCACGCCGACATGCATCGCGCCCATGCGCACGCCAGCCGGCACGAGCAGGTCGCCGGCGCGCACTTCCTCGCCCCGGCGGCGGATGTGCGAGCCGCTGCGCTGCGGCGCGTCGAACGCAACCCGGCCGTCCTGCTCGTGCGCATGCTCCTGCATCACGACGGTGTCCGCGCCGGGCGGAATCAGGCTGCCGGTGAAGAGGCGCGCGGCCGTGCGCGGGGCCAGCGGCGCCGGCATGTCGCCCGCATAACAGCGCTGCGAGACGTGCAGCGGCTCACCGAGTGCGAGATCCACGTGACGCACGGCGTAGCCGTCCATCGCACTCTGGTCGGCCGGCGGCTGGTCGAGCACGGCGGTGAGCGGCGCGGCCAGCACGTGGCCTGCCGCTTCGGCGACCGGGACGGACAGGGTGGCCCCGAGCGGCGCGAACGCGCTCGCGAAATGCTGCTGAGCGGTATCGAAATCGGTCAGTGGTTTCATCAGGAGAAGTCCGGGTGTGCTTGCGCAAGCGCCGGTTGGTCGGGGTGAACGGCGTCGGGCGACACGTACTCGACGAAGCCGTCGTTGCGGCAGAAGCCGAGCAGCCGCACGCCGGCTTCGCGGGCGACGTCGATCGCGAGCGACGTCGGCGCCGAGATCGTCGCGATCATCGGGATGCCGACCCGCGCGGCCTTGCGCACCAGTTCGTAGCTCGCGCGGCTCGACAGGAACACGAAGCCGTCGTGCAGGTCGGCGCGGCGCCGGGCGAGCCGGCCGATCAGCTTGTCGAGCGCGTTGTGGCGGCCGACGTCCTCGAACACGTCGAGCACGGCGCCGTCCCGGTCGCACCAGGCGGCCGCGTGGATGCCGCCGGTCTCGCGCATCAGCGTCTGATGGTCCGGCAGCGTGCGCGCGGCGCGTGCGATCGCGTCGGCGCCGATGCCGGCGGCCGCGCCGGCGGCGGCGATGCGCGGCGGGTGCAGGTCGAGCTGCGCGATGCTTTCGATCCCGCAGACACCGCAGCCGGTGCGGCCGGCCAGCGCGCGTCGGTGCGCCTTCAGCGCCATGAACGCCTGCTGCGACACGGTCAGGCGCACTTCGGCGCTGTCGGGCCGGCATTCGCTCTCGATGTCGAACACGTCCGACGCACGCTCGACGATGCCTTCGCTGAGCACGAAGCCGAGGCCGAACGCGTCGAGCTCGATCGGGGTCGCCATCATGACCGTGTGTGCAATACCGTTGACCACGAGTGCAACCGGCGTTTCGTCGACGACGCGGTCGACGGTGTCGCGCACTTCGCCGGCACGGTGACGTGTCACATGACACGCGGTGCTGCCGGTCGGCTCGTCGCGGCGGATGCAGGACTCCATGCGGTTTCTCCAGGCGGATCGGCCGGCGGGCCGGCCGGGTCGGGCGCGTACGCCGGACCAGGGGAATCGGGGCTGCCGGGCGGGCGCGGCCGAGGGGCGCGCCGTGGCCGTGGGCAGGCATTGCATCGGATGTTAACGGGGATGAACAGTGCGCCCGATGTACAGCGCTGCAGTGCGGAAAGCAGTACAGCTGATCGTCCCGCCGGCGCGAAATGTGTTTTCCGTACACACATCTTCGGCAACGGAAGCAGCACAGTTTCAGCGCACGTTCGAACGATTGCGAGTATCGTTGCAAACGCGATATCGTCATTCACGCTTCGATGCCATGCGAGTGACCGTTTTGTATTCGCATGTGTCGTCGGCAAGCCGTCGCGCGATTTCCTGCTTCGGGCGGACATCCTCACAAACACGAGCAAATTACGGTCATGGAAATCTTCGATGCGTTCCATCTCGCACGATTGCAATTCGCATTCACGGTGTCGTTCCACATCGTGTTTCCCGCGATCAGCATCGGTATGGCGAGCTTCCTGGCGGTGCTGGAATGGCGCTATCTCGTCACCGGCGACGCCGCCTATAAATCCATGTTCCAGTTCTGGTCGAAGATCTTCGCGATCGGCTTCGGGATGGGCGTGGTCTCCGGCGTCGTGATGGCGTACGAATTCGGCACGAACTGGGCCGGCTTCTCGCGCGTCGCGGGCAACATCACGGGCCCGCTGCTCACCTATGAAGTGCTGACGGCGTTCTTCCTCGAAGCCGGCTTCCTCGGCGTGATGCTGTTCGGCTGGCAGCGCGTGAGCCCGCGCGCCCACTTCTTCGCGACGCTGATGGTCGCGGTCGGCACGCTGATCTCGACATTCTGGATCCTCGCGTCGAACAGCTTCATGCAGACGCCGCAGGGCTACAAGATCGAGAACGGCCTCGTCGTGCCGGTCGACTGGTTCAAGATCGTGTTCAACCCGTCGTTCCCGTACCGTCTCGTGCACATGACGATCGCGGCGTTCATCGTCGCGGGCTTCATCGTCGCCGCGTGCGGCGCGTGGCACCTGCTGAAGGGGCGCCGCGACGAGCCGGTGAAGCGCAGCTTCTCGATGGCGCTGTGGATGCTGCTGGTGCTCGCGCCGATCCAGATCGTCGTCGGCGACGCGCACGGGCTGAACACGCGCGAATACCAGCCGGCGAAGATCGCGGCGATCGAAGGGCTGTGGGAAACCGAGAAGGGCGGCACGGCGCTGAACCTCGTCGGGCTGCCCGACATGCAGGCCGAAACCACGCGCTATGCGATCCAGGTGCCGCACCTCGGCAGCCTGATCCTCACGCACAGCTGGGACGGCGAGATTCGCGGGCTGAAGGAATTCCCGCCGCAGGACCGCCCGTACTCGCCGATCATCTTCTGGACGTTCCGGATCATGGCCGGCCTCGGGATGCTGATGCTGCTCACCGCGCTGCTCGGGCTGCTGCTGAGAAAGGGCGGGCGCCTCTATGAAACGCGCTGGTTCCAGTGGTTCGTGGTCTGCATGGGGCCTTCCGGCATCGTCGCGCTGCTGGCCGGCTGGATCACGACCGAGGTCGGGCGGCAGCCGTGGACCGTGTACGGCGTGCTGCGCACCGTCGATTCCGTCGCGCCGCTCAGCGCGCAGCAGGTCGGCGTGTCACTGCTGATCTTCGTGGTCGTGTATTTCCTGGTGTTCGGAACGGGTGTCTACTACATGCTGAAACTGATGAAGCGCGGGCCGGCTGCCCAGGCCGGGTATATCGAGCTGCACCGGCATCCGGGGCTGCGCAAGAGCGCGCTGTCCACGCCGCTGAACGTGACCGAAGCGGAGTAAGCCATGCAAATCGATCTTCCTGTCGTGTGGGCCGCGATCATCGGCCTCGGTGTATTCATCTACGTGATGCTGGACGGCTTCGATCTCGGCATCGGCCTGCTGTTCCCGTTCTTCGATGCGAAGGCCGAGCGCCAGGTGATGCTCGACACCGTCGCGCCGGTGTGGGACGGCAACGAGACGTTCCTGGTGCTCGGCGGCGCGGGGCTCTACGGCGCATTCCCGGTCGTCTATTCGACGCTGCTGCCCGCGAACTACCTGCCGCTGGTGCTGATGCTGGTCGGGCTGATCTTTCGCGGCGCGGCGTTCGAGCTGCGCGCGAAGGCCACCCGCACGCAACACATGTGGGATCTCGCGTTCATCGGCGGCTCCGCGCTCGCGGCGTTCTGCCAGGGGATCGTGCTCGGTTCGCTGCTGCAGGGGATCAAGATCGTGAACAACCAGTTCGCGGGCGGGCCGTTCGACTGGCTGTCGCCGTTCAGCCTGATGTGCGGGATCGGCGTGCTCGTCACGTATGCGACGCTCGGCTGCGGCTGGCTGATCCTGAAGGTCGACGGCGAGCTGCAGCGCAAGATGCGGCTCCTGATGAAGCCGCTCGCGGGTGTGCTGCTCGCCGTGATGGGCGTGGTCAGCCTGTGGACCGTGATCGGGCTGCCGGCCGTCGCGCACCGCTGGTTCGGCAGCGGCAACCTCGGCTGGTTCCTGCCGGTGCCGATCCTCGTCATCGCGTGCGTGTGGGGCATCTTCCACTCGGTGAAGCGCGCGCACGAGGCGACGCCGTTCCTGCTGACGCTCGCGCTCGTGTTCCTCGGCTACACGGGGCTCGTGATCAGCATCTGGCCGAACATCGTGCCGCCGTCGCTGTCGATCTGGGATGCATCGTCGAGCCATTCGAGCCAGAAGTTCGCGCTGATCGGCACCGTGATCGTGCTGCCGATCATCCTCGTGTACAACGCGATGCAGTACCGCGTGTTCCGCGGCAAGGTGCGCGAGGGCGACGTCGGTTATCACTGAGCGCCGCATGATGTGACGGGCGCGGCGCGCGCGGGCGTATCATCTCGCGCAGCATGGCGCCCGGCCCGGCACCCACCCGACAGCGGCCCGCCACGCGCGGGCCGCTGCGCATCGGGCGCCGGCGTGCCGTATCGCGTATTTCCCTGGCAGTCGAGAAAACACCATGATCGTCCGACCACGACAAAACTGGCTCAGGATGCTGTTCGTCTGGAACGGCTCCGTGCTGCAATCGATCATTCCGCAGCTCGTGTTCATGGCGATCGTCAGCACGCTGGCGGTCTTCACGAACGGGCGCATCTTCGGCGAGAAGATTCCCCTCAATACCGCGCCGTTCACGCTGTTCGGGCTGGCGCTCGCGATCTTCCTCGCGTTTCGCAACAACGCGAGCTTCGAGCGGTTCAAGGAGGCGCGGCATCTGTGGGGCAACCTGCTGATCGCGGCGCGCGCGCTGACGTCGCAACTGAATCGCTACCTGCCCGACAGCGTCGACGACGCCGAGCGCAACCGGCTCGCCGACCTGCTGATCGCGTTCACCTATGCGCTGAAGCATCAGCTTCGCCATACCGATCCGACGCAGGACCTGCAGCGGATCCTCGGCGCGGAGCGCACCGCCGCGCTCGCGGGCAAGTGTTTCAAGCCCGTGGCGATCCTCGACGAGCTGCGCGGCAGCATCGTCCACGCGCTGGGCCGCGCGCCCGGCAGCGACGCGACCTGCTGGATGTTCGAGGCGCAACTCGACGAGCTCGGCAAATCGGTCGGCGGTTGCGAGCGCATCTTGTCCACGCCGATCCCGTTCTCGTACAGCGTGCTGCTGCATCGCACCGTGTATGCGTATTGCGTGCTGCTGCCGTTCGGTCTCGTCGATTCGACGGAGTTCTTCACGCCGCTGATCTGCGTGTTCATCGCGTACACGCTGATCGCACTCGAGGCGATCGCGAACGAGGTGGCCGAGCCGTTCGGCCTCGCGCCGAACGCGCTGGCGCTCGATGCGATGGCGCGCACGATCGAACGGTCGGTGCTCGAACTGGGCGATCGCCCGCTGCCGGAGGAATTCGTGCCGGCGTCGACGTACCAGATCACGTAGGCAGGTGCGCGGAAGGGGCGGGTCGCGTCGGGCGCTAGAATGGCGCTGGCCTGTTCTTCGGATCTGACGCGATGACCCTCGTCGACACCTATCTCGCCGGCCTGCGTGCCGTGCTGCCCGACACCGACAACGCGGCGCTCGCCGCCGCCACGGGCGCGACGCCCGCGCAGCTCGACGCGCTGCGTGCCGCGTATCCGCAGTGCCCGGCCAGCCTGCTCGAACTGCTCGGCACGCTCGACGGCACCTACTGGCGCGACTACGGCGGCACGACGGTCAACGTGCTGGTGCTGGGCTCCGACGTCTACGAATACCCGTATTACCTGCTGTCGGCCGCGCAGATGCTCGAGGAAGGGGCGAAGTATCGCGACAGCATCGCCGAGATCTACGGCGACGACGCGAACGACGACGGCGAACTCGTCGATCCACGCATCGACATCGCGCTGCCGATGAGCCGGCGGCTGTGCTTCTCGCATTGCATGAACAACGGCGGCACGTCGCAACTCTACATCGACTTCGAGCCGGCGGCGGGCGGCAAGGTCGGGCAGGTCGTGCGCTTCCTGCACGATCCCGACAGCTATGCGGTGATCGCCGACGACTTCGACGGTTACCTGCGCCAGCTGATCGACGGCGGTTATGCGTTTGTCATCGATTTCGATGAAGAATAGCAGCGGCGACGGCTGCTATGTCAGGAGAGGTTGAAATGCGGATCTACGTGACGAGTATTTTTGTCGACGACCAGGACAAGGCGTTGACGTTCTATACCGACAAGCTCGGTTTCAGGCTGAAGAACAACGTGCCCGTGGGCGGGTACCGCTGGCTGACCGTGGTGTCGAAGGACCAGCCGGACGGCACCGAGCTGCTGCTCGAGCCGAGCAACCATCGCGCGGTCGGGCCTTACAAGCAGGCGCTGTACGAGGACGGCATTCCGGCGGCATCGTTCCAGGTCGACGATCTCGATGCGGAATTCGCGCGGCTCAGGGATCTCGACGTCCGCTTCACGCTGGAGCCGATGGACGCGGGGCCTGTGCGCGTCGCGATCGTCGACGATACCTGCGGGAACCTGATTCAACTGATGCAGATGAAGTGACGCCGCGCCTCTCGAGGTTGATCTACACGACGTTGTCCAGTGCTTTGACCTCTGCGATTCGTGGCTCGGTGATCCAGAGCGCATCGATCATCTGAAACGCCAACGGGGCCAGCGGCGTACCGATGACCTGCTCCCGGGCAAGCGCGAATTCAAACAAGCCGGAATTATCGACACCCCGTTCCGCGGCGTTCACGATGGAGACAGGACCGCCTCCCTCGCGCGGAATATAGATCAATGAAACCAGAACGCGGTCGGCAGGCCCGGCACTTTCCCCCCAGTCGCCCAACACGAGGTCAATGATCGGCGGATGGTCCGGCCTTCCGGTTGCCCATTGGACGAAGTAGACGCCAACAACTGAATCGCCTTGGTGCAGTTCGCCCGTGATTCTCCTCGTCTCGCTACCACAACACGCACAATTGAAAGTGGATGCTTCCCCCGGGTACGCGTGTATCGATTCGTCGGCCGACATTGGGCGGAGTCCCCAAAGTAGTTGCAGGTTGAAGGCGGCGGTTCCTGCGGGAATCCGTGCGGATCGGGTTTCCAGGACCAGGCTCCCGGACAGGAGAGCAGCCGAAATGAAGCCTATCAAGAAACCGGGCCGCCGACCTCGAAGTGCTCCACGCATGTAGTCGGAAGAACGTCGTCCGTGGATCGCATGCGAAACGATAGCGGGTTGCGCGGGCGCGGCATCGGCGGAGTGGACCAAGGGACGGCCCGCTACCGCCATGAACGACATCGCGTGTGACAGTGTCGGGTGTGCAGGTATTGCCCACGAGCGGCAGCGTGGCTTCGGCGCGAATTGTCGCGCTCATGTAGACTCGTGTGCCCTTCAACGGAGTAGATGCTATGCAACTGCTTGATCATGTGTCAATCAGCGTGCCGGATATCGAACTGGCGCGCCCGTTCTACGATGCCATCATGGCCGCGCTGGGCGCGGCCCGGGTCTATGACCGGGGCACCGCACTCGGCTACGGCGAACGCTGCAATGCGAACGACACCGCATCGACCTTTCTCGCGATCTACCTGGATCCCGCCGAAATCGGCGTGAGCAAGCGGCACTGGTGCTTCAAGGCCGCGAGCCGCGCGCAGGTGGATGCGTTTTTCGAGGCCGGCCTCGCGACGGGCGGGCAGTCCGACGGTGAGCCCGGCTTGCGGCCGCATTATCACGGCGACTACTACGGGGCGTTTCTCGTCGACCCGGCCGGCAACCGGGTCGAGGCGGTGTGCCACGCGTCCGTGCCGGCGCACGCATCGTGACGAGAGGCGGTTGCAGCGACGCACGCACGCGCGCCTGATGCGGTGATCGCCGCGCGCCGGCCCGATACTGTCCGGCGCGCGGCGCGCGGCGCGCGTTTACGCACGCGCGGCCTGCGCCGCTCAATCGAAGTAGTTCAACCCCATCGCCCCCTTCACCTCCGCGAGCGTCGCGCCGGCCACGTCCCGCGCGTGCATCGTGCCGCGCTTCAGGATCGCCATCACCTCGGCCTTGTCGGCCTCGAATTCGCGGCGGCGCGCGCGGATCGGCTCGATCAGCGCCTGCAGCCGCTCGTTCAGCACGCGCTTGACGACGCTGTCGCCGAGCCCGCCGCGACGGTAGTGCGCCTTCAACTTGTCGACCTTCTGCACGTCAGGCTCGAACGCATCGAGGAACGTGAACACGACATTGCCCTCGACCTGGCCGGGATCGCTCACGCGCAGGTGGTTCGGGTCCGTGTACATGTCCTTCACGGCCTGCGTGATCTCGTCCGGCGTCGAGCCGAGCGTGATCGCGTTGCCGAGCGACTTGCTCATCTTCGCCTTGCCGTCGATCCCCGGCAGCCGCGTGACCGCCGACAGCACAGCCTCGCATTCGACCAGCACGGGCCGGTCGACCGTCGCGTTGAAGCGGCGCACGAGTTCGTTGGTCTGCTCGATCATCGGCAGCTGGTCGTCGCCGACCGGCACGTGCGTCGCCTTGAACGCGGTGATGTCGGCCGCCTGGCTCACCGGGTAGGTCAGGAAGCCGGCCGGGATGTCGCGCTCGAAACCGCGCAGGCGGATCTCTTCCTTGATGGTCGGGTTGCGTTCGAGGCGCGCGACCGTGACGAGGTTGAGCAGGTATTGCGACAGCTCGGCGAGCTCGGGCACCTGCGACTGCACGACGATCGTCGAGATTGCCGGATCGATGCCGACGGCGAGATAGTCGAGCGCGACTTCGATCACGTTCTCGGTGACGCGCTGGCGGCGGCCCATGTTGTCGGTCAGCGCCTGCGTGTCGGCGAGCAGCAGGAACTGCTTCGCTTCGTGCTGCATCTGCACGCGCGCGCGCAGCGAGCCGATGTAGTGGCCGAGGTGCAGCGGGCCGGTCGTGCGGTCGCCGGTGAGGATGGTCGGTCGGGTCGGGTGGGTCATGTTGGTCGTTGCTCCGGGTTATCGAAGCCGCCAGCCATGTCGTCTGCGCAGAAACGCAAATGCCGCCATGGCTGGCGGCATCACGTTTGGGACATGCAAAAGGAAACGGGCCGCCTGGGTCAGGCGCGCCACCAGCAATGCACGTTCGGCGAGGCGGGTTGGGTTTCCATTGCGCGAGTATAGCGTAGAGCGGGGACGGACGTGCCGCGTCAGCGGATGACGGACTCCATCGCAAGGTAGGCGGTTTCGGCCGACGGCCACAGCAGGTACAGCAGGCCGGCCATCAGCAACAGCGCGCCGGCGCGTACCAGCGGCGTACGGTCTTTCTCGCGCGGGAGGCGGGTGGGCGGCTTCGAGTTCTTCATGCTTGCTGGCGCGCGAGGCGCCACTCCAACGGTTGCTGCAACGGGTCGGGTGAGGCGACGCCGGGGTGTTGCGGGGTTCGACGGGGGCTGGGGTGCGGCCGGGCACCGTGTCGCCCGGGCGGGACGGCGGGGTTGGCCGCTGGCGGGCATAAAAAGGGACGGTTGAACACCCTTTGGCGGCCATCCATGCCGAGGCGACCGGCATCCTACCAGTTCGGCGGCGCGGACACAGTCAAGAATTGTCGGGGACAGGACCGCAGGGGGCGCGTCGAATGGCCGTGACGCTACCGGCTCGGGATAGCGTCGTCCAGATGCCGCGATGCAACCTTGCCCGTTCTCCACGAGCTTTCAGCCGCATACGCGGCAACTGACAACCGTAAGGTTTCTTTCAGTCGATTGCATTCGTCAACACCGTCGCGCTCCCGTGATTATCCCGAGCCTGTTTTTTACTCTCGCGTCGTAAATGGGTGTGATTATTTAAGAAAATTAAACGGGCCAATCATCATTTTCGCCTTCGAATTTTTTTGAGATTCAAGGTCGC
Organism: Burkholderia sp. 572; assembly: GCF_040545135.1. Classification (NCBI taxonomy): domain Bacteria; kingdom Pseudomonadati; phylum Pseudomonadota; class Betaproteobacteria; order Burkholderiales; family Burkholderiaceae; genus Burkholderia; species Burkholderia sp. 572. The sequence goes on from NZ_JBEPLH010000019.1 coordinate 21,821, forward strand.
CTTGACCTTGCTAAAACCAATTCCATCTGCTTTATTTACTCATACCAAATCAGGATAAAACGCTATCGGGGTATCACAGTCACTTTGTCAGGTATTGGTGCCTGACGAAGTGGCATCGACTCACCACGGCATCCCTACGATCTGAAGGCGCAGCCCCTTCCCAGCGGGCGTGCTACGCCTGTTGCGCGTGTCCGCGCCCATGGAGGCGATCAGGTGGCCACGCGGGCCCGCCCATGGCCCGCCGATTAATGCTTTCAAAATGCCACGCGATATTTGAATAAAACGAATTCGATTGAGCGCGAGTTTAAATGTTTTATTAACTACCTGCTTACGTTCAAAACCTGGCGGCCAAGCCCTAATGCTACCCACGAAGGAGGCTGGATATATCATGAATAACGCATCTGGAGTCAGAGTTCGTCCGTCGATCGAATCGTTGCAAGTCGAATATCTGAAAGGCAACAAAAAGCCGCTGGAAGACCTGATGCGCGCGTGGAAAGGCATCAAGGCATTGCCGCCCGACGATCCGAACTCGTTCTTCATGATCGGCGGCTTCCACGGCGAGCCGTTCCGCGGCGCCGGCTGGGGCTCGGCGTCTTACTGGGGCGGCTATTGCAACCACGGAAACGTGCTGTTCCCCACCTGGCACCGTGCGTACCTGCTGCGGCTGGAACAGGCGCTGCAGAGCATCCCCGGTTGCGAGCAGGTGATGCTGCCGTTCTGGGACGAAACCAGCGAAGAGTCGCTGACGAAAGGCATCCCGTGGGCACTGACCGACCCGGATTTCGAGCTCGACGGCGAAAAGATTCCGAATCCGCTGGCCTCCTTCACGTTCAACCGGGCGATCACCGACAACATCAACGGCGACGATCCGAACTACAGCAAGCCGCTGCCTTACGTCACGGTTCGCTATCCGTTGTCGGGGCTCGTGGGTACCGACAAGGACCGGGCCGCGACCGAGAAGCACAACGCCAAGTTCAAGGATGCCAAGGAGAACGTGGTATTGCTGAACCGGAACATCGTGGACTGGCTCACGTCCTACATCGTCGTGAAGGGCAAGGTGGTGCCGACCAACGTGAAGCGCAAGTTCGAGCAGTGCCTGGACGCGCCGAACTACACGGTGTTTTCCAACACGACGTCCGCGGCCCAGTGGAACGAGAATCTGCCGGAAGGCGCGATTCCCGTCGTCCCGCTCGAGTCGCCGCACAACAAGATTCACCTGGCGGTCGGCGGGTTCGACGTGCCGCACGGCCCGAACAAGGGTGACCTCTCGCCGATTCCGGGCGCCAACGGCGACATGGGCGAAAACGACACGGCGGGCCTCGACCCGATCTTCTATTTCCATCACTGCTTCATCGATCGCGTGTTCTGGCTGTGGCAGAAGCGGCATGGCTTCACGCAGCATCTCGACGTCATCGCCGAGTATCCGGGCACCAACTCGGTCGACGCGCAGGGGCCGACGCCGGGCACGGTGCCCAACTCGTGGCTCACGCTCTCGTCGCCGCTCGATCCGTTCAAGAAGAGCGAGAACGGCAAGGAGCGCGCCTATACGTCGCTCGACTGCATCAACATCGAGGAGCAGCTCGGCTACACGTACGGCCCCGGCTCGCTGGAAGACCTGCCGAAGCTCTCGCTGGCGGCGACGACCGTGCCGGCCGGCAACAGCAGCAAGGTCGTGCGCGTGTCCGGGCTGAATCGCGCGCCGATCGCGGGGTCGTTCCTGGTCTCCGCGTACGTCAACGTGGACGGCGAGCGGCACCTGCTCGGCACGGAGGCCGTGCTGAGCCGCTGGAGCGTGCAGTACTGCGCGAACTGCCAGACGCACCTCGAAGTGAAGGCGTTCTTTCCGCTGGACCAGTTCTCGGTGAGTGCGGTGGAGGGGGCCCAGTACGACGTCGAGATCCATACGCGCGAAGGCGTACGCCTGCAGACACAACCGGCTTCGCCGCCCGTTTCGCAAGCCGTCGCCGGTGCGGCTCCGCAGGCCGCGCCGAAACTGTTCCGGCTCGAGGTCCGGTAACGACGGCGCGTGACGAACCGGCGCCATCGCGTGGCGCCGGTTCACTTCGGTATTTCGACGACATGGACATGAAGGGGAGGCGCGCGCATGAGCTACACACCCGAAACCGGCAGCCTGGTGGGCCAGTGGACCTATCGCAGTTTCCTGAACGATCCCGACCCGGCCACCGCATTCAACGACCTGGAATTCGGCCTCGGCACGATCGAGATCGCGCAGGCACCGGCGGGCATCTTCAAGGGGCGCATTTTCGGCCCGGGATGGGAGCTGCAGCTCAACGGCTGGATCAGCTACGGGAATCCCGGCACCGTCCGCTTCCAGGGGCGCGGCGTGGTCAGCGGCGAGGAGTGGGTCTACGACTATGTCGGGTACGTGAGCGCGCCCTGGCCCAACGGCATCAACCAGCGTCCGGCGCTGACCGGTTCGATCGTCCGGACGGTTCCGCATGCGAGCGGCAACGGCGGCGTCGCGCCGGCCGGGGTGGTGTGCTCGTGGTACGCGGTCATGCGAGATCCCGCCTGAACGGCCATGACTGCCCGGAGTGTTCCGCCGGCCGACCCGGCCGGGCGTCCGGCGACGGTGACGGGCGCGATCCGCGCGTGCGTGGCGGCCGGGGCTGCGCGAACGGCCATGCTCCCGATGCCCGAACGCGTGCGCGGCGCGCTGGCGTTCGCGATCCTCGGCTACCTGGCGTGCGACCTGCCGACGCGGCTGCATGGTGCCCCTTCCAGCTGGATATGGAACGGCATCGGTGCGCTTGCCTGCGGCGTGGCGGGGTACGCGACGAGAGGCGGATCGCCGGGCAGGTGCGCGCGCCGGTCGATGCGCTGGTGCATGGCCGCCATCTGCGCGGGATTGACGCTCGATGCGATGCGGGCGCCCCTCGAGGCCATTCTCGACATCTGCGGCGGCACGCTCGATACCGGTGCCATGTGGAACATGCTCGTGCTCCATCTCCAGTGGTTCCCGATGTCGATGCTGGCCATGCTGGCGCTGTTGATTCGGCGCGAGGCCGACCGCAAGGACGGGCATCGACGCGGCCCGGTACGCGTGCTGGTCCGGGCGCCGGTGCGGGTCGCGCTCGAATTCGCGGGGATGTTGCTCGTCATGGCGCTCGGCATGACCGCGATCAGGGCAATGGCGTTCAGCGTGGGGCTGCGCTGGGATACGAGCGGCGTGGCCTTTGCGATGCTCGTCAGCATGCTGGCGTTCTACGCCCTGAGCGATCGAGCCGCCCTCGCAGAGGAATCGTTGAAAGGCCGCTTGCGAAACAAGAACGGCCAGATTACTTAGGATCGCAAAAACAGGTTGGAGATCGAATTCGGCGGAACATGATCGCGGCGTAGGTCGATTTCAATAAAAGAGACCACGCACCGGGCAGCGGGCGAACGGGGCGCAACGGTATCGGCCGGCATGCGCGGCGGCACTGCTTGCCTGCGCATGGCCCGCCGGCGTAGGCGCGACGCACGGCGACAACCAATTTCACAGACCCGTCGCACGGTTCGTCCCTGCAGCGGTCCTGCCGAAATTTCCGGCGGGGCTGCCGCCTGTCCATTTCCCGGAGAACACCATGCGATATCCATTGCAGTACGCCGACGTCGGCGCCCCTGCGCCGCGCCCATCCGTACCCGAACCGCACGCACCGGCGCCGCGGGCCGACCTCGAGGAGGTGTGAGCCATGAGCGACGACGCACTCGACCCGTTGCTGCGGCAGTTCGCGGAGAAGCGATTGGGACGGCCCCTCGAGCCGGCTGAAGAACGGGCGCTGCTCGAGCGGCTGCCGGGTCGTCACGCGGCCGCGCCGGCCCCGGCGGCCGGCGCGGCCACGCAGGCGAGCGCCGCGCCCCCGCCATTGCCGCGCTTGAAAACCCGGCAGGAGGCGCGCGAGCAGGTCAAGCATTTCCTGCAGCTCAACCAGCAGAAGGCGTACGAGAAGATGCGCGGCATCCTGCAGACGATCGACGCGCAGAACGAGACGACCCTCGGCATGCTGGCGTCGGAACAGCAGAAAGTGTCCGGCGTACTCGACGCGCACGAGCCGCCGGACGACGCACCGGCATCCGGCGCGGCCGACATCCAGGACAGCACCCGCGAGGCGCTGGCGGTGATCGGCGAGCAGCTGACCGGCCTCATCCGGCAGGAAATCGACGCCTGCTTCCGGCACTACGTCGATTCGCTTGCCGAACGGCTCGTCGTGCGGCTCGACGCGATCGACGAGCGGCTGCAACGCATCGGCGCCCGTCCGGCTGACCTGCACGAACCGGCCGCTGCCGCCACCGCCGCCGCTTCTGTTCACGATACCCCCGGGCCAGCGTCCATGGAGTAGCACACCGGGCATGCGGTCGAAGTCGAGCGGCTGAAGTCCGGCGGCTGGACGCGAGACCGGCCGGCCCCCGATGTGCGACCTCTCAACTACGTGAATCAAGGAGCAAAAAATGGGTGATACGTGTCAGGTGTGCCAGGTCAATCCCGCGATTACCGATGCCGTCACGCAGGTCAACGTCAAGGTGGTCGCCGAGGCGCCGGCGATGGCGATGGGCTCGCTGTACCAGGCCCAGAGCCATTCGCTCAGCATCCTGTTCGAGAACGCGGTGCAGCAGCAGTCGCAGGCCGCGATCCAGTCGCAGACGTCGACGAACGTGGGGACGATGCAGCTCTACACGATCGGGCCGGAAAGCGCGGGGGCGGCCGCCACGGAAATCGGCGCGAACGGGATCATTTCCATTCTGGCCGACGTGATCGCGATCGGGAAGGCGATGCGCCCGTAACGCGCGGTCGCCACGCCGCGGTCGAGCGGCGGCGCAAGCGGCTCGGGCCGCCGATACCGCCGCCGCACCGCCGAACCGCAGCACGTCCGCCGGCGCCTGAACAGCGGTGCCGCGCGGTGTTCCGGAGCAAACGACAGGACGGGTAGAGCCGATTCGATGCGGCGCCCGTTCGCAAACCAGGAGAAATTCGATGGCAAATGATACAAGCGCCCCGACGGATTCGAAGGATCCGAAAGACCCCTGCAACTGCAAGACGTGCGCGGTCAATGCCGCGATCACCGACGCCGTCACGCAGACCAACGTCAAGGTGGTGGGTGAAGCGCCGGCGATGGCAACGGGCTCGCTGTACCAGGCCCAGAGCCATTCGCTCAGCGTGCTGTTCGAGAACGCCGTGCAGCAGCAGTCGCAGGCCGCGGTACAGCTGCCGACCTCGACGAACGTGGGCACGATGCAGCTCTACACGCTCGGGCCGGCGAGCGCCGGCGCCGCCGCGACGGAAATCGGCTCGAACGGCGTGCTGTCCGTGCTGGCCGATGTGCTCGCGCTCGGCAAGGCGCTGGCCTGACGCGTAACCCGGCGTCGACGCCGGGCGGCGGCCCTGATCTTCGCGGCCGCCGCCCGGCGCCTGTCGTCATCCCGGCGCTCGCGACGGCGAGCGCTCTCGCGCACCGATGCTATCGATCGGCGCACGCCGCCGACCGACCCATTCATGCGTTCGCCGTGACTGCATCGCAGCGGGCGGGCAAACCAGGAGCAACGACATGCCGGAACAGGTTTCCGCCGCGGTGACCGATGCGGTCACGCAAGCCAACGTCAAGGTGGTGGGCGAAGCGCCCGCCGTGGCCTTGGGCACGCTCATGCAGTCCAACAGCCATGCGTCCGCGATCCTGCTTCACAACGCGGTGCAGATGCAGGCGAACCAGGCGATGTCCAACCTCGCCGCCACGACCGTCGGCGTCATGCAGCTCTACGCCGGCTCGCCGGTGGCGGTGGCCGCCGCGGCGCGCTCCGCGAACGACAACTTTGCGTCGCAACTGACCGCCGTCGCGCAGTTGATGAACGCCATCGGCCACTGGCGCGGCTGATCTTCACCGCGCGCCGCGCAACCCGGCGCGCGCGACTTCCTGCCGCCGCGGCGTCGCGGCGCATGCGCCCGGCGCGTCAATTGGCGTTGACGATGGTCCGCAGCTGCTCCGGTTTTTCGATCGTCACGCCGTGCGCGTGAAGCCGGATCAGGCCGTCGCGCTGCATCTTCCGCAGGCTGCTGTTCAGTCGCGGCCGGCTGACGTTGAGCATCGCGGCGAGGATGCTCTGGCTCTCCGGCAGCCTCACCTCGAGATCGTTCCCTTGCATGCGGTTCAGCAGATGGCGCGCGAGCCTGGCTTCGAGCCGGTACAGGCACGTCGATTCGACGAAGTCGCTCAGCTGGTGCACGTGCCGGCACAGCTGCTCGTGGATGCGCTCCATGAAATCCGCGTTGGCCAGCAGCGGCGCGAAATACTGGCGATGCAGCAGCGACACGCGGCAGTCGGGGCTCAACTGCGCGGTGAAGCTGCGCCGGTGGGCGCGAACCAGCGTGTTTTCGCCGATGAGTTCGCCCGGCAACGAGTGGCCGAGAATGAGTTCGCGTCCGCCGGGTTCGTGCAGCGTCTTGTACACGCGGCCGCAGTGCACGAAGGCGACGAAATCGCCCGGATCGCCCTTGAAGAACAACAGGCGATTGCCGTGTTCAGGCCAGGGCGCGAGATGCCGCTCGATGTGAGCGAGCAGGCTTTCCGGAAGATCGGCGAGTATCGGGATATTGCACAGCGTTCGACCGTTGACGAGGGCAGGCATGTTTTCCGTGCAAGGTTGTTTGACGATGCGGCCACCTAGCGAAAAACGCTGCCTTTGGCATTGCGTGAAAAATGAATGATGAAAATAACCAGATAATGGGAAAGCGATCCCGATACGGTTTTGCTTCGGCGCCAGGGACCTTTGGTCGACCGACATCGACAGCAGCGTGCCGGCGTAATCACGTCGCGGCGGCAATCGCCATTTTTCATCGAAATGCCATTGGTTACGCTCGGCGGCGCGCCCGAAACGACGGATGAGGATATGCCGGTGAATTAAAGTTTCCGTTCACAATAATCAAGAAAATTTACACGAAGCGATTATCTTTAAAACGGTGTTACGCGGGTAACAGCGCCATTCCCGGCGTCGAATCGATTCTGTGTTTTCCATAAAAAAGGAAGGCACGGGATGACAACCTCGAACCAGCACGCTGTTTCGACGCCTGAGTCGCCGGCGCAGCAGCTCGATCACACGTGGCGGGAAATGCAGGGGAAATTGCGGCGCCGCGCGCGCCTGTTGTGCAAGGGCGATATCCACCGTGCCGACGAACTGCTCTCCGATACCGCGCTCAAGGTCCACATCTACCTGCAACGTTCGCCCGAGCGCGTCCGGAACCTGGCCGGCTTTCTCTTTCTGGCGCTGAACCACGCGTTCCTCGACGGCGCGCGCCGCCGTGTGCGCGAAAGCGGCATGCTCGAGTTCGACCCGGGCTGGGACGACGATCACACCGTCGAGCTGGCCGGCCACGCGCCGTCGGTGGAGCAGCAGCTGCTGCTCCGGCAACAGCTGCTGCGTCTCGAGCAGGTGCTGTCCACGCTCTCCTCGCAGCAGCAGATGCTGTTCACGCTGAAGTTCGAGGAGGACCGGCCCTATCTGCACATCGCGGCGACGCTCGGGATCAACGAGCCGCTGGCCAGGAAGCGTGTCGAGCTGCTGCGCAGGAAATTGCGCGAGGAACTCGCGTGAGCGCGTTCACGAACGCGGGCATGCAGCGTTCCTAACGGCATGCGCGGCGTCGATGGCCCGCCGTTCCTTCAATCGCATGCCGGAGCCGAGATCCGAGGAGGCCTCGTGGCAGACAAAGTCAATGAGCAGGTTACCGACGCGCTGACGCAGACTAATGTCAACGTCGTCGCGGGATCCCCGGCCCAGGCGCTGGGCATGCTTTACCAGATGTTCAGCCAGGCCGTCGGCATCTCGGCGCAGAACATGACGCAGCAGCAGGCGGCGCTGAACCAGATTTCGAACGCCGTCGTGTCGAAGGCGGTGGCCATGATCCTGTCCGTCGAGGCGTCGCCGAAGCCGCCAGCGGGCGGCGCGGCGCAAGCGCCGGCGGCCGGGCCGCAGACGGGTTCCACGCATTAGTCGACTCTCGGGATACCTGAACCATGAACATGAAAGGCCTTTGGGGCGGGCGCGGCGACGGTGCGCCGCAGGCGCCGCACGATGGCGCGCCCGCGGCAGCAGGCGCAACGACGCCGGCCGACGCAACGATACCCGCCGATGTCGCGCCGCCCGTCGCGGCGCCGAAAGCCGGCGCGCGCGCATGGCCGGTCAACCGGCTGCGCAGGCTCACCGATGCGCTGAAGGCGCCGAACCAGGTCGCCGATCCGGCCGGGGGCGGCGGTTCGGCGCTGCAGACCGTGCAGGCGATCAACGCGGAGGCGGCGTCCTACGCGACGACGCAGATCGCCGTCGGCCCGAACATGATGATCACGCAGGCGGGCGGGATGGTCGCGCAGGCGGCGGCCAACTACTTCGAGGCGTCGACGTCGCTGGCGATCGCGGGCAAGAGCGTGCTGATGAAGGACCTGGCGCAGAAGACCATCGACGAGAACGTGCGCGGGATGGCGATGGATGCGGTGGGCCTGCTGTTGACGGACCTGTTCGTCGCGACGGCGGCGGTCGTCGCGGGTGCCGCGGAGGCGATCGAAGGCGAGGCCGCGAGCGTCGCGCTCGACAAGATCGACGAGAGCCTGCAGCGGTATCAGGCGCTGCTGGACAAGAAGGGTGCGTAGCGCGCGACCGCGCGCGGCGACCAGGAATCAATCGACACGACCCGCCGGGCCGTCAGGCCCGACGCGGGATGTGAGCGGCGGGAACGACGCGTGTCCGCTTTCCCGGACACGCGTCGTTCCCGCCACCGGCAGTCCCATCGAGTCAAGTGAGGAACCCATGCCCTACGACATTCAGAACGTACAAGGTCCCGCGCCGCTGGCGGTTGGCGAGCGCATCTGGGGAGATGCGTCGGAAATCGATTTCGGCGCGATGACGAGCTGCATCGCGCTCGTCGAGCAGACGCCGGGCCAGCCGGCGTCGGTGCGCGCGATCCATCTGTCGATCGTCAGCGACGACGGTACGAAGGTGTACGACCCGTCGGCGAACGTGGCCGGGCAGGTCGAGACGATCATGCAGCAGAGCGGCGACCTGCGTACCTGCCTCGGGCGCATCGATCTCTGGCAGGCCAGCCAGTCGCAACAACTGCGGGATTTCTTCGCCGCGCTGATGCTGAGCCTCGACATGCAGAACTGGGTGCAGCTGCCGGACGGCAACCTGCGGGTGCGGATCAACGGCGGCGTGATCCAGTATCGGCAGGGCGCCGGCCCATGGACGAACGCGTAGCCGGCGCGACCGGTTGAAGCCGGCGCCCGCCGTCCGGGCGGGCGCCGGTGCAACACGGGCGCGTCGTCCCGTGCCGCTCGCCGCCCGCGCGCCCCCCAGCTTTTTGCTCATCAACACCAACAAAAATCATCATTTCGCCGCAAGCGGCGTGTCAGCAGAATGTCTCCATTCCAGCTCGAGCGACAGCACGCGCGTCGCGCCGAGCCGCACTTCAGAAGGAGACAGCCGTGGCAGTCGAAACAACCTCAATCGATACGCTCGTCGTCGGCGCCGGTCAGGCCGGCGTGGCCATGAGCGAGCACCTGGGCAAGCTGGGCGTGCCGCATCTCGTGCTGGAGCGCAGCCGCATCGCCGAACGCTGGCGCACCGGGCGCTGGGATTCGCTGGTCGCCAACGGCCCCGCGTGGCACGACCGCTTCCCGGGGCTCGAATTCGACGGCCTCGACCCCGACGCGTTCGCGTCGAAAGACCAGGTCGCGGACTACTTCGAAGCCTATGCGCGCAAGTTCGACGCGCCGATCCGCACCGGCGTCGAGGTGAAGCGGGTCGTGCGCAATACGGGCAAGCCGGGCTTCGTCGTCGAGACGTCCGACGGCACGATCGAGGCGAACCGCGTGGTCGTCGCGACGGGGCCGTTCCAGCGCCCGGTGATTCCGCCGATCGCGCCGGACGACGCGCGCCTCGTGCAGCTCCATTCCGCCGACTACCGCAACCCGGGCCAGCTCCCGGACGGCGCGGTGCTGGTGGTCGGCGCGGGTTCGTCGGGTGTGCAGATCGCCGACGAGCTGCAGCGCGCGGGCCGCCGGGTCTACCTGTCGGTCGGCCCGCACGACCGCCCGCCGCGCGCGTATCGCGGCCGCGACTTCTGCTGGTGGCTCGGCGTGCTCGGCGAATGGGACAAGGAAGTCGCGACGCCCGGCCGCGAACACGTGACGATCGCGGTGAGCGGCGCGCGCGGCGGCCATACGGTCGATTTCCGCAAGCTCGCGAACCAGGGCGTGACGCTCGTCGGGCTGACGAAGTCGTTCAGCGGCGGCGTGGCGACGTTCGAGCGCGACCTCGCGATCAACCTCGCGCGCGGCGACGAGAACTACCTGTCGCTGCTCGACGCGGCCGACGCTTATGCGGCCCGCAACGGCCTCGACCTGCCGGCCGAACCCGACGCCCGTCACATTCTGCCGAACCCGGACTGCGTCGCGCACCCGATCCTCGCGCTCGACCTCGCTGGCGCGGGCGTCACGTCGATCGTCTGGGCGACGGGATATGCGGTCGACTACGGCTGGCTGAAGGTCGATGCGTTCGACGCGAACGGCAAGCCGCGGCACCAGCGCGGCGTGTCGAAGGAGCCGGGCATCTATTTCCTCGGGCTGCCGTGGCTGTCGCGGCGCGGCTCCAGCTTCATCTGGGGCGTGTGGCACGACGCGCGGCACATCGCCGATCACATCGCGACGCAGCGCACCTACCTCGAATACCACGACGCATCGCAGCGCCGCTCGGCATCGCGCCCGGAGCCGGGCGGCGCCGCGTCGCACGCCGACGCGCAGCCGCTCGCCGACGCGGTCAACTGACCGACCCCATGCCGCCCGCCTGCCGCACCGCGATCGTGTTCGCGCCCGGTGCGGCGGCGTGCCCCCTGACGACTGAAGGATTTCGATGAGCCAACCGACCCATACCCGTATCCGCATGTTCAACACGAAGGATACCTACCCGAACCAGACGCTCGACAACGACCTGTGCCAGGCCGTGCGGGCCGGCAACACCGTCTACGTGCGCGGCCAGGTCGGCACCGACTTCGACGGCAACCTGGTCGGCCTCGGCGACCCGCGCGCGCAGGCCGAGCAGGCGATGAAGAACGTCAGGCAGCTGCTGGAGGAAGCCGGCAGCGACCTCACGCACATCGTGAAGACGACGACCTACCTGATCGACCCGCGTTATCGCGAGCCGGTGTACCAGGAAGTCGGCAAGTGGCTGAAGGGCGTGTATCCGATCTCGACGGGGCTCGTCGTGTCCGCGCTCGGCCAGCCGCAGTGGCTGATGGAAATCGACGTGATCGCCGTGATTCCGGACAACTGGCAGCCGAACGGCGCCCGGGAGGCGACATGACTTTCTCCATCGTCGGGCGCTGCCCGGAGACGGGCCAGCTCGGCATCGCGATCAGCTCGTCGAGCATCGCGGTGGGCGCGCGCTGCCCGTGGGTGCGCGCGGGCGTCGGCGCCGTCGCGACGCAGAACATCACGCTGCCGGCGCTCGGCCCGCAGATCCTCGACCTGATCGAGCACGAACAGCTCGCGCCCGCCGCGGCGCTCGACCGCGCGCTCAGCGCGAACGGCTGGAGCCAGTACCGGCAGGTCACGGTGATCGACGGGCAGGGGCAGACCGCATGCTTCACCGGCAAGGAAGCGCTCGGCACGCATCACGCGGTGCGCGGCGAACAGTGCGTGGCGGCCGGCAACCTGCTGGCTTCGCCGGACGTGATCGACGCGATGGCGCGCGCCTTCGAGCAGGCGCCCGGCCTGCTCGCCGATCGCCTGCTCGCCGCGATGCACGCGGCGATCGCGGCCGGCGGCGAGGCGGGGCCGGTGCACTCGGCCGCGCTGAAGGTGGCCGGCGACGTGACCTGGCCGATCGTCGACCTGCGCGTCGACTGGGCCGATGCCGATCCGGTCGGGCAGCTCGATGCGCTGTGGCGGGCGTATCGGCCGCAGATGCAGGACTACCAGACGCGCGCGCTGAACCCGACCGCCGCGCCGAGCTACGGAGTGCCGGGCGATGAATGACACGTCGAGCCGCGCGTTGCTCGAGCGGCTGATCGGTTTCGCGACGGTCAGCCGCGATTCGAATCTCGAGATGATCGGTTTCATCCGCGACTATCTCGCGGGCTTCGGCGTCGAGAGCGAACTGTTCTACAACGCGGAACGGACGAAGGCGAGCCTGTACGCGACGATCGGGCCGCGCGATCGCGGCGGCATCGCGCTGTCGGGCCATACCGACGTGGTGCCGGTCGACGGGCAGGCGTGGACGGTCGAGCCGTTCCGGCTGACCGAGCGCGACGGCCGCCTGTACGGGCGCGGCACGGCCGACATGAAGGGCTTCATCGCGTCGGCGCTCGCGGCCGTGCCGGCGTTCGTCGCACGGCCGCTGCGCGTGCCCGTGCATCTCGCGTTCTCGTACGACGAGGAAGTCGGCTGCCTCGGCGTGCGGCCGATGCTCGACGCACTGGCCGCGCGTGCGCACCGGCCGCGCCTGTGCCTGATCGGCGAGCCGACCGAACTGAAGCCGGTGCTCGGCCACAAGGGCAAGCTCGCGATGCGCTGCCACGTGAAGGGGGCCGCGTGCCATTCGGCGTACGCGCCGTCGGGCGTCAACGCGATCGACTATGCGGCGAAGCTGATCGGCCGGCTCGGCGAGATCGGCGCGGCGCTCGCGCGGCCCGAACGGCACGACGGCCGCTTCGATCCGCCGTTCTCGACCGTGCAGACGGGGCTGATCAAGGGCGGCCGCGCGCTGAACATCGTGCCGGCCGAATGCGAGTTCGACTTCGAGGTGCGTGCGCTGCCGGATTTCGATGCGCACGACGTGCCGCGGAAGCTGCAGGACTATGCGGAATCCGAACTGTTGCCGGGAATGCGTGCGGTGCAGCCCGACACCGACATTCGATTGCAGCCGCTGGGCGCGTATCCGGGGCTGGCCACGGCGCCGGACAGCGAGGCCGCGCGCCTGCTCGCGATGCTGAGCGGTTCCGATGCGTTCGGCACGGTCGCATTCGGCACCGAGGGCGGGCTGTTCGGGCAGGCCGGGATTCCGGCAGTCGTATGCGGGCCCGGCAGCATGGACCAGGGGCACAAGCCCGACGAGTTCGTCACGCTAGACCAGCTGCATGGATGCGACGCGATGCTGCGTCGGCTGGCTGCGTATCTGTCGTCGGCCGCCTGAAACCGTCACTGCAAACACGCACGCACCGCCTCGCGCGGTGCGTGCGTGTTTGCGCGTCTTATCTCGCCGTTTCCGCGACGATCTGCGCGAGCCGCTCGCGGCAGAAGTCGACGAACGACTGCGCCTGCTTCGTGAGCTGGCCGCGCTTCAACCGCGCGCTCACGAGCCCCGACGGGCTCACCGTTTCGCTGAGGCCGATCGTCACGACCCGCTGGCCGTCGTACGTGTATTCGGAATGCGGGCGCGTGACGAGCAGCGAAAAGCCGAACCCCTGGCCGACCATCCCGCGCACCATCTCGATCGACGGCGACCCGAACACGATGTTCGGCGTCAGCCCGAGTTCGTGAAAGAGGCTGACGAAATAGGTGCGGCTCGGCTGCACGTCGAGCAGGATCATCGGCTCGACGCAGAGGTCTCGCAACGATACGTGCGTCTGGCCCGCGAACCGGTGGTTCTCCGGCAGCAGCACGTACGGCTGCTGCGGCGGCATCAGCGGTTCGGTCTCGATCGTGCCGTCGAGATCGTGGTCGTACATGAGCGCGAGATCGAACGTGCCGGACGTCAGGCCCTGCACGAGTTCCTGCTGGTCGCCGTCGCGCAGCCGGATGTTCACGCCCGGGTAGCGCTCGCGAAAGCCCGCGATCAGTTGCGGCAGATAGAGCGGCGCGACCGTCTCGAAGCAGCCGATGTCGATCTGCCCGGTGATCACGTCGTTGTCGGCGAGCGCGTTCTGTTCGAATTCGTGCGCGATGCGCAGCAGCTCCTGCGCTTTCCGGTAGAAGCGCGTGCCGCCCGGCGTCAGCGACACGCCCTGCGCATGATGGCGGATGAACAGCTTCACGCCGAAGCTTTCTTCCAGCCCCTTGATCGCGCTGGAGATCGACGGCTGCGCGATGAAGAGCTGGCGCGAAGCCTCGGCCACGCTGCCGGATTCCACCGTCGTCACGAAATATTTCAGTTGCCGCAAAGTGTAGTGAGCCACATGCACCTCTGATGCACGGCCCCGGCGTGCCGCCGCGGGCGCAATCTGTCCATGGTTGTGCGTAGCACCTTACCTGAAAGGCCCAGGCGCCGGAATTTCCGCTGCAGAGCTTTTTCGTATGTCCCGGAAATATTTTTAGTATTTTCCGGGCGCGATGCCCGTGGCGCACCATCGTCTCCAACCTGGATCGCGAAGATCACCACGATCACGAAGCGGCCGCGCACGCGCCGGCGGGGCATGTCATCCGTCCCCGCGAGCGGTTCGTTCGCTGCGTTCGACTCCGCCGTGCGTGCATGCGGTGCGTCGTCGTTCGCGTATCCGGACCCGATTGCAGGCGCGCACCCCGACGCGCGCCGGCTGATACGGCACGCGCGCATCGCCGCGCAGGACAGGAGACTTCACCATGACGAACGCGGAACGCAATGCGTCCCCGATGATAGAGAAGCACACGATCGGCTACGTGCCGCCCGCCGAGCGCCACGGCAAGGTGCGCGACCTGTTCACGCTCTGGTTCGGCGGCAACATCGCGCCGCTGCCGATCGTGACCGGCGCGCTCGGCGTGCAGATGTTCCACCTGAACCTGCTATGGGGCATCGTCGCGATCGTCGTCGGCCAGGCGGTGGGTGGCGTGCTGATGGCGCTGCATTCGGCGCAGGGGCCGCAGATGGGCATCCCGCAGATGATCCAGAGCCGCGCGCAGTTCGGCTCGTGGGGCGCGTTGCTCGTCACCGTGATCGCGGCCGTGATGTACGTCGGTTTCTTCGCGTCGAACATCGTGCTCGCCGGCAAGTCGGTGCACGGCATCGCGGCGTCGGTGCCGGTGCCCGTCGGCATCGTGATCGGCGCGGTGGGTTCGGGGCTGATCGGGATCGTCGGATACCGGTTCATCCACATCCTGAACCGGATCGGCACGTGGGTGCTCGGCATCGGCATCGTCGTCGGCTTCTGGATGATCCTCTCGCACGTGACGACCGACGATTTCCTGACGCGCGGCGGCTTCGACTTCGCGGGCTGGCTCGCGACGGTGTCGCTGTCGGCGTTGTGGCAGATCGCGTTCGCGCCGTACGTGTCGGACTATTCGCGCTATCTGCCGGAAAACGTCGGCGTGGCGTCGACGTTCTGGGCGACCTACCTCGGCTGCACGATCGGCTCGACGCTCGCGTTCATCTTCGGCGCGGTCGCGGTGCTCGCGGTGCCGGCCGGCGCGGACACGATGGATGCGGTCAAGCAGGCGACCGGCCCGCTCGGCCGCTGATGCTCGTGCTGTTCCTGCTGAGCGTGATCAGCCACAACGCGCTGAACCTGTACGGCGCGGTGCTCGCGGTCATCACGTCGGTGCAGACGTTCGCGTACCGGTGGATTCCGACCGCGAAGGCGCGTGCGGTGGTGTCGGTCGTGATCTTCGTCGCGTGCTGCTACGCGGCGATCGGCGCGTCGACGAACTTCGTCGGCAACCTCGTCGATCTCGTGCTCGCGCTGCTCGTCGTGCTGGTGCCGTGGACCGCGATCAACCTGATCGACTTCTACGTGATCCACAAGGGCAAGTACGACATCCAGTCGATCTTCATGGCCGACGGCGGGATCTACGGCCGCTTCAACCCGCAGGCGCTGCTCGCGTATGCGATCGGCATCCTCGTGCAGATCCCGTTCATGAACACGCCGATGTATGCGGGCCCGATTCCCGCGCATCTCGGTGGCGCGGACCTGTCGTGGCTCGTGGGGCTCGCGCTGACGTCGCCGCTGTACTACTGGCTCGCGACGCGCGACAGCGCGTATCGACGCCGGCAGACGGGCGCGACGATGCCGCCGACGGCGGTGCGGTAAGCCGGGCGTCGTTCGGCGCGATGAAACGAAACGGCCGCCGCATCGGTTGCGATGCGGCGGCCGGGAAAGGCGGGCGCGGGGCGGCAGGCGGGTTCAGGCGCGCGGCGTGCCGCGACGCGAACCCGCCTGCCCGCGGATCAGACCACCGCCGAGCGCACGACGTGCACCGGCACTGACTTGTACGACGGCGTGCCGCTTTCCTTGTCGATGTAGTCGAGCGGCACGAGCACGTTCGCTTCCGGGTAGTACGCGCCGACCGAGCCCGGCGCGATGTCGTACTCGATCGCGGTGATCTTCTCGAGACGCAGCGTGCGGCCCGATGCGGTGATCGTCTCGATGTCGACCAGGTCGCCGTGTTCGAGCCCGTACTTCGCGAGGTCGGCCGGGTTCATGAACAGCACGTCGCGACGCCCGAACACGCCGCGATAACGATCGTCGAGTCCGTAGATCGTCGTGTTGTACTGGTCGTGGCTGCGCAGCGTGATGAGCCGCAGCACCTGCTCGCCGCCGAGCACGTCGGCATCCTCCTTCACGCCCTTGTAGACCGAGAACATCGCCTTGCCGGTCGGCGTCGGCCACACGCGCTCGGTGGGCGGCAGCGGCAGCCGGAAGCCGCCCGGCGTGCGGATGCGCTCGTTGAACGCCTCGAAGCCGTCCACCGTGCGGTCGATCAGGTCGCGGATGCGGTCGTAGTCGGCGATCAGGTCGAGCCATGCGACCTTGCTGTTCGGCAGCGTCGCATGCGCGATCCCCGCGACGATCGCGGGCTCCGAGCGCAGCTGGTCGGACGCCGGCTTGAGCTTGCCGGCCGACGCGTGGACCATCGACATCGAATCCTCGACGGTGATCGACTGGCGGCCGGTGGCCTGCATGTCGAGTTCGGTGCGGCCGAGCACCGGCAGGATGAAGGTTTCCTTCGCGACCAGCAGGTGCGAGCGGTTCAGCTTCGTGCCGAGATGCACGCTCAGGTCGAGCTTCGCCATCGCCGGGAACGACTGTTCCGGATCGGGCAGCGCGACCGCGAAGTTGCCGCCGAGGCACAGCAGCGCCTTCGCGGTGCCGTCGATCATGGCCTGCATCGCCTGCACCGCGTCGTGCCCGTGATGCGCGGGCGGCGTGAAGCCGCACACGTCCTCGATCTTCTTCAGGAACTCCGCCGACGGCTTCTCGGTGATGCCGACCGTGCGGTTGCCCTGCACGTTCGAATGGCCGCGCAGCGGGCACACGCCGGCGCCGGGCTTGCCGATGTTGCCGCGCATCAGCAGCAGGTCGGCGATCAGGCGCACGGTTGCGGTGCCCTTGTTGTGCTGCGTGACGCCCATCCCGTACGTGACGATCGTCGCGTTCGACTTCGCGTACGCGATCGCGACCTGTTCGAGCTGCGCCTGGCTGAGGCCGCTCGCGCGTTCGATGTCGTCCCACGACGTGGCTTCGAGGTCGGCCGAGAACGCGTCGAAGCCGTTGGTGTGCTGCGCGATGAAATCGCGGTCGAGCACGTTGCCTTGCTCGGCTTCGAGCTTCAGCAGCGCCTTCATGATGCCCTTCAGCGCGGCCGCGTCGCCGCCCGCGTCGACCTGGTAGTACGTCGACGCGATCCGCGTCGAGCCGAACGACGCCATCTCGATCATGTCCTGCGGGTCCGCGAAGCGTTCGAGCGCGCGCTCGCGCAGCGGGTTGAACACGATGATCGGCACGTTGCGCCGCGAGCACTCGTGCAGCGTGCCCATCATCCGCGGGTGGTTCGTGCCGGGGTTGTGGCCGATCGAGATGATCAGCTCGCAGTGGTCGAAATCCTCCAGCGACACGGTGCCCTTGCCGATGCCGATCGACTGCGGCAGGCCGACGCTGGTCGGCTCGTGGCACATGTTCGAGCAGTCGGGGAAGTTGTTGGTGCCGAGCTCGCGCGCGAACAGCTGGTACAGGTACGCGGCTTCGTTCGATGCGCGGCCCGACGTGTAGAACTCGACCTGCTCCGGCGGCAGCGCGCGCAGCACTTCGCCGATGCGGGCGAACGCATCGTCCCACGCGATCTCGCGGAACGTGTCGGTCGCGCGATCGTAGACGAGCGGATGCGTGAGCCGGCCCATGTTCTCCAGTTCGTAGTCCGACATGCGCAGCAGCGACGACACGGTGTTCGCCGCGAAGAACTCGGGCGTCACGCGCTTGGTCGTCGCTTCCCACGTGACGGCCTTCGCGCCGTTCTCGCAGAACTGGAACGTCGACTTGTGTTCCTTGTCGGGCCACGCACAGCCGGGGCAGTCGAAGCCGTCGGGCTGGTTGGTCCGCATCAGCACGATCGGCGCCTCGATGGTCTCCATCTGGGTGCGCACCGCGTCGGCTGTCGCGCGAAGCGCGCCCCAACCGCCGGCGGGCCCGTCGTACTTCCTGATGCCTGGCACTTCGCGTCGATTTGTCATGGTGAATCTCCAATAGCCGGGCCCGGTGCGGGTGGCTCGGTTGCGCCGTGTCGCGGCGTGGGGCGGCTCCGTCCGGCGGACGGAGCCGGTCATGCGTGCCCCGGGTTGCAGGGCATGCGTTGTTTTAGTGTGCGTCCTTCTTCGCGCCGGACGACTTCTTGCCGGGCTTCGCCGCGGGCGGCGGGGCGTCGGCGGGCGTGTCGTCCGGTTTCGCGTCTGCTGCCGCCTTGGCGGCCCGGCCGTTGGGCTTGGCCTTGCCGTCGGCGTCCTTCGCTTCCTTCGCTTCAGGCGCGGCGAGCTTGTTGAACTTCACTTCGTCGCTGTCCTTGTCGTAGTCGACCTCGCACTTGTCGCCCGACTTCAGCCGGTCGGCGAGGATCTCCTTGGCGAGCCGCGTCTCGATGGTCTGGCGGATCTGGCGCTTCAGTTCGCGCGCGCCGAACTCCGGCTGGTAGCCGGCTTCCGTCAGGTGCTCGACGAGCGAATCGCCCATCACGAGCGTGATGTCCTGCGCGGCGGCCGTGCGGATCACGCGGTCGAGCTGGATCTGCACGATCGAGCGGATGTTCTCCTTCGACAGCGCGTGGAAGACGATCACCTCGTCGATGCGGTTCAGGAACTCGGGGCGGAAATGGCCCTTCAGCACCTGCATCAGTTCCTCGCGGACCGCCTTGTCGGTCTTGCGCGCGGCTTCCGGCTGCGTGAGGTTGTCCATGATGATCGCCGCGCCGAGGTTGCTCGTCGCGATGATGATCGTGTTGCTGAAGTCGACCACGCGGCCCTTGCCGTCGGTCAGGCGGCCGTCGTCGAACACCTGCAGCAGCACGTTGTACACATCCGGGTGCGCCTTCTCGATCTCGTCGAGCAGGATCACGCTGTACGGGCGGCGCCGCACGCGCTCGGTGAGCTGGCCGCCTTCGTCGTAGCCGACGTAGCCGGGCGGCGCGCCGATCAGCCGCGCGACCGCGTGCCGCTCCATGTACTCGGACATGTCGATGCGGATGATCGCCTGCTCGTCGCCGAACACGGTCTCGGCGAGCGCCTTCGCGAGCTCGGTCTTGCCGACGCCCGTCGGCCCGAGGAACAGGAACGTCGCGATCGGCCGGTGCGTCTGGCCGAGCCCCGCGCGCGACAGCCGCACGGCATCGCTGACGGCCACCACCGCGTCGCTCTGGCCGACCACGCGCTCGCGCAGCTGCTCTTCCATCTTCAGCAGCTTCTGGCGTTCTTCCTGCGTGAGTTCGGACACGGGGATGCCGGTCAGGCGCGACACGACCTCGGCCACGGATTCGACCGTCACCTCGAGCGTCTCGGAGCCCGTCTTGCGCTGCCACGCCTCCATCTTCTCGTCGACGGCCTTCTGCTTCGCGTTGATCTGCTCCTCGAACTGCTTCGCTTCGTCGAAGCGCTTGCGCGAGGTCGCGTAATCCTGCTCGCGCTTCAGTTGCGCGATCTGCGCTTCGCCTTCCTGAATGTCGACCGGGCGCGACGTCGCGCCGATCCGCACGCGTGCGGCGGCCTGGTCGATCAGGTCGATCGCCTTGTCGGGGAGGAAGCGCGACGTGATGTAGCGGTCGGCGAATTCCGCGGCCGCGACGAACGCATCGTCGGCGAACGTCACCTGGTGATGCGCCTCGAGGCTGTCGCGCAGCCCGCGCAGGATCACGATCGTCTGCTCGACGCTCGGCTCCGGCACGAACACCGGCTGGAAGCGTCGCTCGAGCGCGGCGTCCTTCTCGATGTACTTCTGGTATTCGTTGAGCGTCGTCGCGCCGATCAGGCTCAGCTCGCCGCGCGCGAGCGCGGGCTTCAGCACGTTCGCGATGTCGAGGCCGCCTTCGCCGCCGCCCTGGCCCGCGCCGACGATCGTATGCAGCTCGTCGATGAACAGGATCAGTTCGTCCTGCTTCGCCGTGACTTCGTCGATCAGCTGCTTCGCGCGCTCCTCGAACTCGCCGCGATACTTGGCGCCTGCCACCATCGAGTTGATGTTGACTTCGACGAGCCGCTTGTCGCGCAGCACCTCGGGCACGTCGCCGTTGACGATCCGCTGCGCGAGCCCTTCGACGATCGCCGTCTTGCCGACACCCGGCTCGCCGATCAGCACCGGGTTGTTCTTCTTGCGGCGCGCGAGCACCTCGATCGTGCTCTCGATTTCCTGCGCGCGGCCGAGCACCGGGTCGAGCTTGCCCTGGCGCGCGATCGCGGTGAGGTCGCGGCCGAACTTGTCGAGGTTCGGCGTGCCGGTCGGCGCATCGACGCGGCCGTCCTCGGCACCCTTGCCGACCACCTTCACGACTTTCTGGCGCAACGCCTCGGGCGTCACGCCGTATTTCTTCAGCAGCGTGCCGGCGACGCTGTCCGGCACCGACGCGAGCCCGATCAGCAGGTGCTCGGGGCCGATGTACGAATGGCCGAGATCGCGCGACGCCTGGAACGCGTACTGCACGGCCTTCTTCACGCGCGGCGAGATCGACAGCTTGTCGAGCGGCGCATCGGGGTCGGCCGTGCCGGTGTGCGCGTGCTCGTCGATGTACGACCGGATGTCCTGCGGCGACAGCTTCAGTTCCTTCAGCAGCGCGGCGCACACGTCGGTGTCCGCGAGCGCGTAAAGCAGGTGTTCGGAATCGAGTTCGCTGCGGCGCAGCTCGTGCGCCTTCTCGGCCGCGCGCTGCAGCAGTTCCAGCGTCTGCTCGCTGAACGCGTCGGTCGGGTCGACCGATTCGCGCGGGACTTCGGCGGCGAGCGGCGATTCGTCACCGAGCCCGCCGAACAGCGACGACGAGCCGCCCCCGCCCAGCAGCGAATCGAACGGGTTCAGCATGCTTTGATGCCGCATCAGCTGACGGAAGTGGTAGTCGCAGATCGAGATGGTCTTGCGCTCGCCGTCCTGCATCACGGTTGCGCGCGCGACGGCCGGCCGGGCGTGGCAGATATCGCAAAGTGCGGGCATGGTGGTCTGGCTCCTGTCGGTGAAAGTGGGTCGAAGGGTGAAGTCCCGATGCGGTGCGGCGCTTGCGCGGCCCGACCGCGAACGCACGACATGAAGCAGGGCGGCACGGCGGCGCGCGGGCCGTGCCCGGGCTGTCGCGCAGTGCGCGCCGGCGTCGTGCGCGGTCGCGGTCAGGACGGCAGGCGTGCGTGCCGGGAGGAGCCCACGGCATCGCTTCGACTGCGTTCAAAATAGCGAATCGGCGGAGGCCATCCAAGACACAGTTCCGCGCCGGCCCGGCTGCGAATTGCACCCTCGGATGCGGGCGCGCACGGGCGAAGAGGAGCACAGACGGGCGGATGCACGGCGGCGCGGGCGTGCGCGGCACGCGTAACGCGCGGTGACCGGAAAGCGGAGCGGGCGCCACGCGAACGGGGGGCGGTGCGACATGGGCGCGCAGGGCGCCGGTGGCAGGTGGATGGAGGGCGCCGCGGGTGGTCGGGCGCGACGGAAGCGCCGCACGGGGGACGTGCGGCGAGCGGCCGGATGCAACCGTGCGCGCACCGCGGACGATGCGTGCGTGGCGGCCGAAGGAGCAGGCGGGTTGCACGGTCCGGACCGGACAGGGCGCAACCGCGGCGTGCCGCGGTCAGTCCGGGAGGGTCATCGCGAGCCGTTGCCGGGCGATCTGCTTCACGTCCGTTGACAGTGCCGCATCCGGCAGGCCATTGGCCCAGACGGAGAACGAATCCTCGATCAGGTTGCGCGTGTCGGGCGGCAACTCGGCCAGGACCAGCGACAGGACGGTGAACAGCACGGCGGTGTCGCCGGCCTGGCGGCTCGCGTTTGCGTCGACCGCCTTCTTCAACTGGTCGACCGACGCCTGCAGCGCCTGTAATGCTTCATTCGACTCGCTCATCACACACTCCATGCAAAGTGGGTTCGATCGGCGACGAACATGCGGCCGGCGGTGCGGCCGGCCGCGCGCGACGCCCGGCGGGCATCGCGCGGACAGCCGAGGTCAGGCCGTTGTGTTGCCCTGCGGTGCGACGGCCACCGATGCTTCGCTCGTCAGCATCAGGAACGTGAACGTTTCGCGCAGGTACAGGCGGACGACCTTGTCGGTATGGCTCGTGTAGCCGATCGATACGTCTTCCCCGAGATGCAGCTCGTAATCGCCGCCGCGCGTGGACAGCACGCAGCCGCCGCTGATCGCCGGCGCCCAGATGATCTCGCCGCTGACGATCCGTTTGATATGGCCGAGGACCGGATAACCCTGGTCGCGCGCCTCGCTGAGCGCCGTGTACGCATCCGAGCCGAGCACCACCGAATACGGGCCGTCGACGCCGGCCAGGCGGAGCGCCTCGAGCGCATCGCTGATCGCGTCGGGATACGCGCTGACGTCCGCCGGCAGCGTGAGCTTGCGGTTCGACGTGCCTTCGCGGATGCCGACGATGCCGGCGGCCCGGTAGCCGTCGAAGATCGCGTTGTCTTCGGCGAACGCGAGCCGCTGCGCGGCGTCCTTCGCCGGTTGCCAGTCGGCATCGCGCGCGCCGCGCTCGACGCTGTCGATCGCATCGCGGCTCAACTCGAACGGCACCGTCAGCTCGACGATCGTGCGGACTTCGCGCAGCCGCGCGTTCACGTGCTCGCGGGGCGCGTCGACGGCGACCAGGTGCCCGGTGCCGACGGCCGACAGCTCGGGGCCTTCGGGGCCGTCGACATCGACGACGCGGCGGCCGGCCACCGATCGTTTGAACGTGCGTGCCACTTCCTCCTCGATTTGTTCCCAGGCGGAAGACGAGATCGGGGCGAGTTCGCGGTGCAGGTTATTCATGGATTTGGATTGCCTCACGTCAGCGGAAACACTTGATGGCGGGCCGATCGGCTGACGGGCTGTGCGTGATGCCAGCCTGCCGATCGCGGACGAAAATGAATATTAGCAGGCTCGATCGACACCGCTGCAGCACAAATCGAAACGACACCGTGCGGTCGCGCAACTGTGATGCAATTCGTGTGGTGCGGGTGTGGGCGAACGCGGAATGCCGCGACTGGATTGCCGCGATACCCGGGGCGTGCCGGCGGCACCATCACCCGGGCCGCGTTCAACGCTGTGCGGAATCAATTCCGGTCGACGTCCTGTCGCGAGTCGTGCATTCTTACGAACATTCATCCAGCCGGGTTTCTGCCAGCAGGGGTTGGGCGGTCGTCGGAGCCGGGCCCGGATGAATCATAGACGCAGCCTATTGATGCTTCACAACAAGTGGAGGTCGTTCATGGCATTGCAACTCGTTTCGCCCGAAGACAAATACATGCTGAAGACGGGCGTCATCAATCACGAGGATGTCATCGGGCATTTGCGGCAGGTATTGAACGCGTTTGCCGCGAAGCCGGAGTACAGCAAGTTCTATATCGGCATCACCAGCGACCTGTACACCCGGCTGGCGAAACATCGCGCCACCAAGCCTGACTTCAAACTGATGGCCCCGATCTATCTCGAAGCGCACAACCTGGTCGGGAACGCGTTCGACCGTCTGGAGCGCAAGGCCATCGAGACGTTCCGTACCGGCATCACGCACCCTCAAACCGGCGAACGGCTGCTGGCATGCAGCAACGGCCCGGGCGGGGCGTTGCCGAAGAACTGGCTCTATATTCTGGTGGGTTGAGTCGCGTGGGCGGCGTGCCGGGAATGCAAGCCTGCGCGCGTCACTGCCCATAAGCGGTGGCGCGGTGGAGGGGGCTGTTGCGCAGCGCTGCACGCGCGCTCCGGCCGACTGAGCCGCGGCGGCTCCGGACCCGCCCGGCGCGCGGTCGCGCGCCGGACGGCCATCGGCACCCGGCGTTACGACGGGATGCCTTTCAGCGAGCCGATTTTCAGCGAACCGTCGCGATGCGGCGCGGACGGCGACGCTTCCGGCTGCGCGGCGGCGTCGGCCGGCGCCGCGCGATCGGCGAGCGCTTCGAGCAGGTCGGCGGACGGCACGAAGAACAGCGAGCCGGTGACCGCGCGGCTGTAGTCGAGCAGGCGGTCGTAGTTGCCGGGCGGCCGGCCGACGAACATGTTCTCGAGCATCTGCTCGATCGGCGCCGGCGAGCGCGCGTAGCCGATGAAATAGGTGCCGAATTCGCCCGCGCCCGGGCGCCCGAACGGCATGTTGTCGCGCAGGATCTTCACTTCCTGGCCGTTCTCGTCGAGCGTGGTCAGCGAGCTGTGCGAGCACGACGGCTTCACGTCCGGCGCGAGTTCGATATCCGACAATTTGGTGCGGCCGATGATGCGCTCCTGCGTCTCGACCGCGAGCGCGTTCCAGCCGGCCATGTCGTGCAGGTACTTCTGCACGATCACGTAGCTGCCGCCCGCGAATTCCGCGTCTTCGTCGCCGATCACCGTGAAGTCGACCGCCTCGCGGCCTTCCGGGTTCTCGGTGCCGTCGACGAAGCCGATCATCGCGCGCTGGTCGAAATTGCGGAAGCCGTGCACCTCGTCGACCACCGTGACGGCATCGCCGAGCGCGCCGAGCAGCTGCGTCGCGAGTTCGAAGCACAGGTCCATCGCTTCCGCGCGGATGTGCAGCAGGATGTCGCCCGGCGTCGCGACCGCGACGCGCTGCCCCGCGCCGAACTCGCGGAACGGATGCAGCGCGGCGGGGCGTGGGTCGCCGAACAGCGCGTCCCATGCGTCGGCGCCGAAGCCGCATACGCAGGTGAGGTTGCCGCCCGGCACGCGCTTGCCGACCGAGCGCACGAGCGCGGCGATGTCGCCGCACCATGAACGGATCGTGTCGGCGTGATCGGCGCCGGGATTGATCGTCGCCACGAGGAAGATCGCGCTGCGCGTGATCGGGCTGTGAACGGCCTGGGAGAGCGGGGGAGGTGTCTGCATCGTGGGCTGCCGGTCAGTCATGTCGGGACGGGCGGGCCGTGGCGCGCGAAGGCGAACGGTTGAACTGTGTCATGCGACTGTTCTCTTGGTGTCATGCGGATGAAGGACGTCGCGCGTGCCTCGCGCAACGGGCCGCGGCGGTGGCGGCCGGCCGCGCGGCGCGTGACCGGCCCGCACCGCGTAACGTCGTCGAGCAAGCAATCTAGCAGCTTCGGCGGGGCTTTGGAACCCGTATCGCCGAACTGTCATGCGAATGCGTCAAACGGGGCCGGTTTTCGGGCGGCGCGCGCGCAGCTGTACTCCTGGCGTGCGCGGCGCTGTGCTCTTGAGCGTGCGCGGCGCGTGCAGTAGATTAGGTTCCGCTGCGCCCGCCGACGAGGAGCGTCATCATGAACCTGCTGGAAGCGATGCGTGTGTATGTCGCGGTGGTCGAGCGTGGCGGCCTGTCCGGCGCGGCGTCCGAACTGCGGCTCGACGAGGCGCAGGTGAGCGAACGGATCGACTGCCTCGAACGGTATCTCGGCTGTCGCCTGCTGCTGTGCCGCGAGCACGACGACGTGGCCTGCTCCGATGCGGGCGTCGCGTTCCACGTGTGCTGCCGCCGGACGCTGTCCGCGGTCGAGCAGGCGATCGGCGCGGCCGGCCCGCACGCGCCGGCGGTGCCGGATGCGCCCGACGTGCCCGACGCGCCCGACGCGCCCGATAGCGGGGCCGTGCATGCTGCCGCGCGCGACGCGGCGTTCCCGCCACCCGGCGCCGTTCAAGTTTCCTCAACGCGACTGTCACCTTGAATACGACCACCGTTCCCAGCTCGCCGGCCGAGCGCATTCGCCGCCGCTTCGGCCATTTCCTTCACGCGGCCGAGCTGGCCGGGCTGATCGTGATCGGGCTCGCGACCGCGTTCGCGATGGCGCAGGAAGCGTGGAAGGTCGTGCTGGCGGGCGAAGTGTCGCTGACCGACCTGCTGCTGATGTTCCTCTACCTGGAAGTGCTCGCGATGGACGTGCGCTACCTGCGGCTCGGCCGGCTGCCCGTGCGGTTTCCGCTGTTCATTGCGATGACGTCGCTCGCGCGCGACCTGATCCTGCGCGGGGCGACCGACAGCCCCGAGCGGATGCTGATGACGACGTTCGGAATCGTGCTGCTCGCGGTGGGCGTGCTGATCCTGAGTTTCGGCCAGCATCGCTTTCCGGCGGACGTCGACGATGTCGAGGACGATGTGCATGCGCGCAGGTGAGGAGCGGGCGGCGTGCCGCATGCGGCGCGGCGGCTGTAACCGGCCAAAGCGGCCAAACTGATCAAACTGACCAACCAACCGAGCGAGGTATCGAATGACCAGGCAACTGATCGTCGCCGTGTTCGGCAGCGTCGACACGGCCCGTCGGGCCGCGAGCGATTTCGAGGCGCTGTCGGACAAGCATGAGGGATTCCACATCGAGAACGGCGTCGTCGTCGAGAAGGACGCCACCGGCAAGCTCGCGGTGCTCGATGCCGAATCGCGGCCGTTCAAGGGCGGCGTGATCGGCGCGATCGCAGGCGGGTTGCTCGGGCTGCTCGCCGGGCCGCTCGGCGTGGTCACCGGCATGGCGGCCGGCGCGGGGGCCGGCATTCTCGCGGAAGCGGCCGGCAACGCGCTGCTCGACGGCACGTTCGTCGAGACGATTGCGGCGCGGCTCGTGCCCGGCAGCGTCGCGGTCATCCTCGAAGCGAAGGAGGACACGCCGTTCTCGGTCGACAACGTCGTGACCGGATTCGGCGGCAAGGTGTTCCGCCAGACGCTCGATTGAGACGCTTCCTTTCGGCCTGCTTCAGGAGAACCGCATGCGCATAGATCAATCGTACCGGCGCTTCGACATCGCGGCGACGTTGACGCCGCTGCCCGGCAGCGGCAAGCGCGCGATCGCGACCGTCGACGTGACGACCGCCGATCCGGCCCGCGTCGCCGATCTCGGCACCGGGCAATTCCTGCAGATCCGCAAGTGGGTCGAGTCGAACGACGTCGCGTGGCTGACGGTGGTGTTCGACGAGTGCAAGGTCGCGATCGACCACTACGCGGACAACGTCGACGACGCTTGATCACACGCGAGGCCCGCGCATGACCGGGCTTCGCGTGATGGCCGCCCGCCGGCCGGCGGCAATACGCGAGCACGTGCTCCTGCATGGAGCCTGGTGAATGGCCCCGCGCCGGGCCGTGCCGTCGCGTTCGAATCTGTTCACCACGCCGGCCGGATTTGGCGTTTCCTCGCCAAACTGTCACTTACATTCGTCGAAATGACGCAGTAGGATGCCGAACCTTGTCTAGATGAGATTCGCGTTGCTATCCGCCTTCAATTTCGATAACGGACGAGGTTCGAACCGGGACCCCCGCGCCCGGGCACGGCTATCCGGCTTCGTGCACCGGCGCGGCCATGCCGCCCGTGCACCGCAGGCCGGTTCACCGCTGGCGGGGCGAGGCGGATGAAGCTCTACGAGAAATTTGCAAACGACGTAGAGAGACTCATCCGGCAAGGCGTATATCGACACGGCGATCGTGTGCCGTCGGTGCGGCAGGCGAGCCAGCAGCACCGGATCAGCATCACGACCGTGCTGCACGCGTATCTGCTGCTGGAAAGCCGCGGGCTGCTCGAAAGCCGCCCGCAGTCCGGCTATTTCGTGAACCTGCGGCGCGACGACGGCCATGCGCCGGTGCGCGAGCTGCGGCCGTCGAAGCCGATCGCGATCTCGTCGTCGGTCGACGTGAGCCGGCTCGTGCTGTCGACGCTGCGCTCGATCGGCACCGACGACGCAGTGCCGCTCGGCTCACCGTACCCGGACCCAAGCCTGTTTCCGTTCGAGAAGCTGAACCGCTATGCGTACGCGGCCGGCCGCGACAAGTCGCTGTGGGGCGTGACGGACGGATTGCCGCCCGGGCATCCGCGGCTGATCCGGCAGATTGCGCGGCGCTACCTGGAAAACGGGATGTCGGTGGACCCGAACGAGATCATCGTGACGGTGGGCGCGACGGAGGCGATCAACCTGTGCCTGCAGGCGGTGGCGAAACCGGGCGACACGATTGCGGTGGAATCGCCGACGTTCTACGCGATGCTGCACGCGATCGAGCGGATGGGGATGAAGGCGATCGAGGTGGCGACGCATCCGGAATACGGGATCGACATCGCCGCGCTGGCCGCGATCGCGAAGTCGCAGCCGATCGCCGCGTGCATGGTGATGCCGAACTTCCAGAACCCGCTCGGCTTCCAGATGCCCGACGAACGCAAGCGCGAACTGGTCGAGTTCGCCGCGAAAGCCGACCTGCCTGTCATCGAGAATGGCGTGTACAACGAACTGTACTTCGGCAACATGCATCCGAGCACGCTGAAGTCGTTCGACCGCCACGACATCGTGCTGCATTGCTCGTCGTTCTCGAAGAGCCTGACGGCGGCGTACCGGATCGGCTGGGCGCTGCCGGGCCGCTATCGCGAGCAGGTCGAGAAACTGAAGTTCCTGAACACGCTCGCGACGCCGTCGCTGCCGCAGCTCGCGATCGCGGAGTTTCTCGAACGCGACGGCTACGAGCATCACCTGCGGCGGATTCGCAAGGCGTATGCGCAGCAGGCGAACCTGATGCGCACGATGGTGTCGCGGTTCTTCCCGGAAGGCACACGCATTTCGAGCCCGGCGGGTGGTTACGTGCTGTGGGTCGAGTTGCCCGTGCAGGTCGACGCGATGCGGCTGTACCAGCTCGCGCTGGAACAGGGCATCACGATCGGGCCCGGCTACATGTTCTCGATCGCGGACAGCTACCGGAATTTCATCCGTCTCAACTACAGCAGCCCGTGGTCGCCGGAGATCGAGCAGGCGGTCGTGACCGTCGGCAAGCTCGCCGCCTACTGCGTCGACTGACCCTACCGCCGCGCGTCGGGCGCGGCGCGTGGCGTCACGTCAGCCGGTACGACTGCGCGCCCGTTCCCGCGAGCGTGCCGCCGTCGACGATCAGGTATTCGTTGCGGATCGGCTTGCCGTCGAACCAGCACTGCAGGATCTCCAGCGTGCCGGCCGCATAGCGTGCCTGCGCGGACAGCGACGTGCCGGAGATGTGCGGGGTCATCCCGTTGAACGGCATCGCGCGCCACGGGTGATCGGCCGGCGCCGGCTGGGGAAACCACACGTCGCCGCCGTAGCCCGCGAGATGCCCGGACGTGACCGCATTCACGACCGCGTCGCGGTCGACCAGCTTCGCGCGGGCGGTGTTGATCAGGTACGCGCCGCGCTTCATGCGCGCGATCATCGCCGCGTCGAACAGGTGCTCGGTCGACGGGTAAAGCGGGATCTGCAGGTTGACGATGTCGACGGCGCTCGCGAGCGACGCGGCATCGGCGTGATACGTGAGCGCGAGTTCCTGCTCGACCGACGCGTCGAGCCGGTGGCGCTGCGTGTAGTGCAGCTGCAGGCCGAACGGCTTCAGCCGCCGCAGCACGGCGAGCCCGATGCGCCCCGCGCCGACCGTGCCGAAATGCATGCCCTCGACGTCGTAGCTGCGCGACACGCAATCCGCGATGTTCCAGCCGCCTTGTTGCGCGATCACATGCGACGGCAGGTAGTTGCGCACCAGCGCGAGCGTCGTCATCACCACGTGCTCGGCCACGCTGATGCTGTTCGAGCCGGTGACTTCGGCGACGGTGACATGCGCGCGCGCGGCGGCGTCGAGATCGACGTGATCGGAGCCGATGCCAGCCGTCAGCGCGAGCTTCAGCTTCGGCGCGCGGGCAATCCGTTCGGCCGTCAGGTACGCGGGCCAGAACGGCTGCGAGATCACCACGTCTGCTTCCGGCAGCCGGCGCTCGAATTCCGAATCGGGGCCGTCCTTGTCGCTCGTGACGATCAGCGTGTGGCCGTGCGCCTCCAGATAGCCGCGCAACCCGAGCGCGCCGGACACCGAGCCGACGAGTTCGCCGGGCCGGAAGCCGGGCGGGCCGGCGGGCGTCGGCGCGGTTTGCCCGTCCGCGTAGTGCGTGATGACCGGAATCGCGTCGCGCACGTAGCGCGGCGGGTAGCCGTCGACCGGATCGGGGTAGAGCACGCACAGGACGGTGGCCATCGGGTAGCACTCCTGGTGAAGGGGGGAATGTGGCACGCGGATTGCGCAGGACGCGCGACGTGCCCTCGCAGGCAACGGGTGTGTTGCACCGCAACGTTGATGACGTTCTACGCCCGTCATGGCTCGCGTACAAGCTACAGTCGGTGTTTGCGTGCGCTGCGGAGGCGTCTGTACCTGTTCTTTTCAAATGGGATGTCGATAATGGGATCGTTACCTGACTTTCCGGGAGCCACGTCATGACTGGAAGCGACGCTTCGTCGTCACGCCCCGACCTCACGCAGGGCATCGCGCTCGACGATCTCGCCGACGGCGCGATGATCGAGGGCCATGTCGGCGATACCGCGGTGCTGCTCGTGCGCCGCGCCGACGAACTGTTTGCCGTGGGCGCGCAGTGCCCGCATTACGGCGCGCCATTGGCCGACGGCCTGCTGGAGGGCGACACGATCCACTGCCCATGGCATCACGCGGCGTTCTGCCTGCGCACGGGCGCGCTGCTGCGCGCACCGGCGCTCGACGGGCTCCCGTGCTGGCGCGTCGAACGCCGCGACGGCCGTGCCGTCGTGCTCGATGCGCGGCCGGCCGCCGCGCCTCCCGCGCTGAATGCGGCCGGGCTGCCTGCGTCGGTGGTGATCGTCGGCGGCGGCGCCGCTGCGATCGCGGCCGCCGTGACGCTGCGGCAGGCGGGTTATCCGCATCCCGTCACGATGCTCACCGCCGATGCCGATCCGCCGTACGACCGGCCGAACCTGTCGAAAGACTATCTCGCCGGCACGGCCGATGCCGACTGGCTGCCGCTGCGTGCGCCGTCGTTCTATACCGACCACCGGATCGACGTGCGGTGCGGCACGCGTGTCGCGCGGATCGACCCCGCGCGGCAGGCGGTCGAACTGGCCGACGGCAGCCGTGTCGGGTACGGCGCGCTGCTGCTGGCAACGGGCGCCGAGCCGAACCGGCTGAGCGTGCCGGGCGCGGATCTGCCGCACGTGTGCGTGCTGCGCTCGCGTGCCGATTGCGACGCGCTGATCGCCAAGCTGAAAACGGCCCGCCGCTGCGTGGTAGTCGGCGCGAGCTTCATCGGGCTCGAAGCGGCCGCCGCGTTGCGCACGCGCGGGCTCGACGTGCAGGTCGTCGCGCCCGATGCGCATCCGATGGCACGCGTGCTTGGCGAAGCGCTCGGCGACACGATCAAGGCCCTGCACGAATCGCACGGCGTCGTGTTCCATCTCGGCGCGACGCCGGCGCGGATCACGCCGGACAGCGTGACGCTGTCGACCGGCGACGTGCTGCCGGCCGACGTCGTGTTGGTCGGCATCGGCGTGCACCCGAACGTCGCGCTCGCGCAGGACGCGGGGCTGGCCGTCGAGCGCGGCGTGACGGTCGACCGCTTCCTTCAGACGAGTGTGCCCGGCATCTACGCGGCCGGCGACATCGCGCGCTGGCCCGATCCGCTGACGGGCGAGCGCATTCGCGTCGAGCACTGGGTCGTCGCCGAGCGGCAGGGCATCGTCGCGGCGCGCAACATGCTTGGCCATCAGCGCCCGTTCGACGCGGTGCCGTTCTTCTGGAGCCAGCATTACGACCTGACGATCAACTACGTCGGGCATGCGGAGCAATGGGATCGCGTCGAGATCGACGGCGACCTCGGCGCGCACGACTGCGCGATCGCGTACTGGCGCGGCGACACGCGGCTCGCGGTCGCGACGATCGGCCGCGATCTCGACAGCCTGAAGGCGGAAGCGGCATTCGAGCGGCAGATTGCAGCCGCATGACAGCCGCGTGACGACATGATTCGAACCCGGAGGCAAGATGAGTCCTGAAATCCGTGCACGTTTCGAAACCGAGTTTGCGCCGCGCATCGCGGCGCGCGTGCTCGGCCTGTATCAGCCTGGTGACGTGCGCGTGGAAGTCGTGCCGCACGACGGGCAGGGGAGCCCGACCTGTGTGGACGTGATCGGCCTCACGTCGACGGTCGGGCTGCCGAACCGGCTGAACGCGCGGCTCGCGTGGCGCGACGACGCGATCGATGCATTGCTGGCCGAGCCCGACCGCAGCCGCTTCGACCGCTATCTCGCGGCGCTGCCGGTCACGATCGAACGCTGGCAGATGGAATTGCCGGTCGACTTCAGCTCACGGACCCAGCACGACCGCGAAATCCTGATCGGCGATCTCGATTTCGATGCGTGAAACGCACGGCGCGATGCCCGCCGGCGACGCGGCGACGAACCGCGCGACGTTAGCGGTCGCGTGTCTTGACGATCACGCGGCCCTGGTCGATGCCGCCGCGCAGCGCTTCGTCGCACGTGAGCCATTCGGGCGTGACGAGTTCGGGCGCGGGCAGGTCGACCGGCGCGCCGTCGCGGAAGATCAGCACCTGCGCGACCCACGCGCCGTTCGCGTTGCGCGTCGCCTCGACGCGAATCTCGTGATCCATGAAGGTATCGGTGGCTTGCATCGGTCGGGGCCCTCCGTCGTGCGTGAACGCGGTGCGTCGATCGTAGCAGCATGGCGCGCGCCGTGCACCGGAAACGAAACGGAATTTGCGTGCGATTCGGTCTACGAACCGACGAGTGAGACGGGAGCGAACCTGTGGCCTTCGACCTGACCTTTTCGATCAAGGTGTTCGCGGCGCTGTTCGCGATCATGAACCCGATCGCGAACATCCCGGTGTTCCTGTCGCTGACGGAAGGCGCGGCGGACGGCGTGCGCCGCAAGGTCGCGCTGACGGCCGCGATCGGCGTAACGGTCGGCTGCATCGTGTCGGCCGTCGCGGGCGGCGCGATCCTGCACGTATTCGGCCTGACGATCGACGATTTCCGTCTCGCGGGCGGGCTGCTGGTGCTGCTGATCGCGCTGTCGATGCTGCACGGCGCGCCGAGCCGCCAGCATTCGCCGGGCGAGGACGAAGGCGCCGACCCGGCGGCGGCCGAGAGCGTCGCGATCTATCCGCTGACGATCCCGCTGCTCGTCGGCCCCGGCACGATCGCGACGATGATCGTGCTCGGGCACAGCGCGTTCTCGACCGGACAGGAACTCGCGTTCGCGCTCGGGCTCGCCGCGTTTCTCGTGCTGCTGGCCGTTTCGTTGCTGTCCGCGCCGCTGATCGGGCATTACCTGTCGCCGCGCGTGACGGCGGTGACCCAGCGCCTGATGGGGATGATCCTCGCGGCGATCGCGATGCAGATGATCGTCGCGAGCCTGAAGGCCGCGTTCGGGTTGCCGCATTGAATGCAATGCCGCGCCACGGCGAGCCGTGCGGCAGTTCGAGCACGGGCGTTACGACGGACGCCGAATCCCGCGTGCGACACGCTGCAGCAGTGCGTCGAGCACGTTGATCTCGACGGGTTTCACGAGGTGCGCGTCGAAGCCCGCGCGTTCGGTGCGTGCGAGGTCGGACGCACGCGCGTGGCCGGACAGCGCGACGCAGGTCGTGTCGCGCAGCGCGTCGATTGCGCGCAGTTCGTGCAGCAGCGTGAAGCCGTCGACGTCGGGCATCGTCAGGTCGAGGATCATCAGTTGCGGTGCGTAGTCGCGGGCGAGCGCCAGCGCATCACCTGCGTTGTACGCGACGCGCGGCGCATGCCCCTTCACCTTGAGCAGCACGGCGAGCGTGTCGGCCGAGTCGCGGTTGTCGTCGACGATCACGATGCGCAGCGGCGTGGTGTCCGATGGCACGTGCGCCGCCGGCTCGCGCGCGCCGGCCTGCTCCGCACGTCCCGTCCGTGCGATCGGCAGCCGCACCGTGAACGTCGCGCCGTGCCCGGGCCCGCCGCTTTCCGCGGAAATCCGCCCGCCGTGCAGTTCGACGAACGTCCGGCAGATCGCGAGCCCGAGCCCGAAGCCGCCGGTCGGCGGGCCGCCTGACGCGCCTCGCTGCTCGAACAGGTCGAAGATCGTTTCGAGCGCGCCGTGCGCGATGCCGACGCCGTGATCGGTGACGCGGATGGCGACCACCGGCCCTTCCACCCGTGCGCCCACGTCGATCCGCCCGCCGTGCGGCGAGAACTTCGACGCGTTGTCGAGCAGGTTGTGCAGCACCTGGACGAGCCGTGCATCGTCGCCGTGCAGCAGCACGGGATCGGCCGGCAGGTCGACGTGGAGGTGCTGCCCGCGCGCGGCCAGCTTCGGCTGGATGCTTTCGACGCCGCGGCACACGATGTCGCGCACGGCGACGGGGCGATCGTTCAACTCGACCTTGCCGGCCGTGATGCGGCCGACGTCGAGCAGATCGTCGACGAGCCGTGTCAGTTGCCCGACCTGGCGATGCACGGCGTCGCGGCATTGCGCGAGCACGGGTGCCGGATCGGGCAGGCTCTGCAGCACGCCGACCGAATGGCGCAGCGGCGAGAGATGGTTGCGCAGCTCGTGCGCGAGCATCGCGATGAACACGCTGAGCCGGTGCGTGGACGCTTCGAGTTCCTCGAGCCGCTTGCGCTCGGTCATGTCCCGCGTGATCTTGATGAAGCCGCACAGCTGGTTCACGTTATCGTGCACGGGGGCGATCGTCACGCTCGCCCAGAACTGCGAGCCGTCCTTGCGCACGCGCCAGCCTTCATCCACGAAGTGGCCCCGCGCGGCCGCCTCGTCGAGCCCGTGCGACGGCCGGCCGGCCGCGATCGCATCGGGCGGATAGAAGCACGAGAAGTGATGGCCGACGATCTCGGCCGCGCGATAGCCCTTGATGCGCTCGGCACCCGCGTTCCACGTCGCGACATTGCCGTGCGGATCGAGCATGAACACCGCGTAGTCGGTAATCGAGCCGACGACCGTCTGAAAACGGAACTCGGCGAAGCGATGCACCAGGTCGCGCGCATCGGGTAAACCGGGCGGCGGATGGGAGCGAGGGGAGTCGTCGTCTTTCTTCATCGTGTGGCAGGTCGAAGACGGGCAGGCAAACGCTGCCCGGCCGCCGCCGGGCGCGCCGGCGGTGGCCACATCAAACGGATTGGCACCCCGGAAAGCATAAGGGAACTCAATTCGGCTGATCAATGGGCGCGCATCGCCCGTGCCGTCCGCGATCCCCGGCGAGCGCATCCGTTCTAGGTGCGCGATGCGGCATGCCGATTGCACGCGCCTCCCGTCCGCGTGCCGTGCCGCGGCCGCCCGGCCACACGTAGCGGCAAGCAGCGGCACGCCAGCAAGGAGGTCGACATGAACAGCACGCTGAACCCCGACAACGAACCGGCCGGCCCGGACGACGACAACGCCCGTCGCGGCCGCGACGGCCGCGCGCTGGGGCCGAGCGACTCGTCCGACAGCGGCAGCGACACGGCCGGCGCGCGGCGCTATCCGTTCGACATCGATTCGCCGCTCGACGCGCATGCGCTCGAACGCGGCGATGCCTCGCTCGACAGCGATACGGACCGCGCGGGTACCGGCGAGCGCGCGTCGGCGGATGGCGATTCGACGCTCGAAGAAGGTGCCGATATCGAGCCGGATCGCACCGAGCGGCTGAGCGGGCCGGATCGCGAAGACGCATCCGGGGACCCGGACGACCCGGACGATCCGGACGCCGGCGGCGGGCCATGACGCCCGGCACGCAAAAACTGCAATCGCATTGCAGATTGGCGCGCCCGGCAGCGGATCGACGGCGCGATGCGCATCCGTCGTGCGCCGGCAACGATATCGGCACGCGGCTTGCGTTCGAGCCGGCCGGCATGCGCCGAGTCGCGACCCGGCATGGGGCCATGCGCGGCGCAGGCGCGAACAAGGAGAGACACGATGCAACGACGATATCCCGGACGGCACGGCGAGCGCGGCATCCCGGACGACCCGGCACGATGGCCGGACGAAGACCATGAAGCGGCGCGCCGTCGCTCGGTGAGCGAGAGCGTCGGCGCGGAAGACTGGGGTAGCGAATGGACCGAGCGCGCCGCGCGGCCGGCGGACCAGCGGCGCGGCATGTCCGACCCGGACCGGCAGGGCGGTGAGCGCCCGCCCGCATGGGAAGCCGAACGCGGCTACCGCGAACCGGGCCGCCGTGCGGAGGGCAGTGAAGGCCCGTACGGCGGCGACCGTCCGGAATTCCGCGGTCATTTCCGGATGGGCCGGTACGGCGGCGAGCACGACCGTGGCGACCCGCGAGACGCCTCGCGCTACGGCAGCGACGCCGACCGCGACGCGCTGCGCCATCGTCGCGGGCCGAAAGGCTATACGCGTTCGGACGAGCGCATCCGCGAGGACGTGTGCGAGCGGCTCGCGCATGCGCTCGACATCGACGTGAGCGACGTCACCGTGCAGGTGCAGGACGGCTGCGTCGTGCTGGACGGCACGGTGCCGTCACGCTGGATGAAGCACGACATCGAGGATCTGGCCGACGGCTGCATGGGCGTGCGCGACGTCGAGAATCGCGTGCGCGTGCACCGCGACGGCGAACACGATACGGGCATGGTGCTGCATCCCGACCAGCGGACCGTCACGCCGACGCTGCCGGCCGCGCGCGATCCCGAACCCGGCACCGTCGAACGCGACCGCGAGCGCAAGCCGCATCATTGACCGGCCGTGCACGAAACGGCGCGGCCGCGGGCGGCCTGTGCATGACGACAGCCCGCGCGGCCCGACGCGGGTGCGCGCTCCGGTATCGATCGGTTCACGCGCGGCCGGGTCGCGCACCGTGCGACGGCGTGGCAGCGCGACGGGCCGCGTTTACGGGGGCGTCGCGTTCGACGGGCTGGTCGTATCGCTCGTGCCGGTTGCGCCGGATGCATTCGCGGACCCGGCGGCGTTCGTCGCGGCGCCGCCGTTCGCCGCATTGCGTTCATGCTCGGGCAGCAGCGCGAGACGGTTGTACAGCGTCTTCAGGCTGATGCCGAGCGCTTTCGCGGTGCGCGGCTTGTCGCCGTTGAAATGCCGCAGCGACGCGACGATGAAACGCTGCTGCGTATGCGCGAGGGTCGTGCCGAAATGCAGCGTCATCGCGTTGTGGCGCACGTCGTCGCGCGGCAGCAGCCGGCGCGGCAACTGCAGGTCGATCTGCTCGTCGGCGAGGATGAAGGCGCGCTCGAGCGCATTGCGCAACTCGCGCACGTTGCCGGGCCACGAATACGCGCGCAGCGCCTTCATCGCCTGCATCGACAGCCGCTTGCGCGTGCGGTGCCGCGCATTCAGCCGCTCGACGATCTGCAGCGCGATGTCGTCGACGTCGTCCTCGCGCTGCCTGAGCGCGGGCACGTGCAGCGCGACCGGCGCGATCCGGTAGAACAGGTCCTCGCGCAGCCGGCCGCTGCGCACGGCCTCGACGGGATCGTGATGGGTGGCCGCGACGATACGCACGTCGAGCGGAATCGGCTCGTGACCGCCGACGCGGACGATCGTGTTCGATTCGAGCGTGCGCAGCAGCTTGACCTGCAGTTCGGCTGGCATCTCGGCGATTTCGTCGAGAAATAGCGTGCCGCCGCGAGCGGCTTCGAACATGCCGACATGCTGGGCGATCGCACCGGTGAAGCTGCCTTTCTCGTGCCCGAACAACTGCGACTCCGCGATATCGGGCGGGATCGCGCCGCAGTTCACGGGGACGAATGGCCCGCGCCGGCGCGGGCTCAAGTCGTGCAACAGCCGCGCGACGATGTCCTTGCCCGCGCCGCTTTCTCCGACGATCAATACGCTGATGCGCGTCGCGGCCACGCGCGACACCTTCATCAACAGGGTCTGGATCGAACGCGAGCGTCCGGACAGACGCTTGCCGTCATCGACGGATTTCGACATGACGTGATATCGAATGGGGAAGATTTGACCGACTATGACCCAGGCACATGAAAAAACGACACGTTATGCGCCGTTATTCATGCGCAAAGCATACGTGTTATGTCGCCGCGGCCGCATTGAATCTCGCAATGCATGCCGCGCGGGCGGATAGATTTATTCGATGAAGGGCCGATGCGCGACGTCGCTCTTCTATACTGCTAAGCGATTCCTTCGTCATGGCAGCATGGCCTGCCAGTTCATTCGCTGCAGCGTGGAATGCATTGCCTCGTGCCTGGCGGCGTGCGATGCGCTGCACATCTGTCGCGATGTCCGGTCGACACTTGCACCGGCTCGCATCACGAGGAGCTTCGATGCCCTACGTCCTGATCGTCGAAGACGATGCCGATACGCGCACGATGCTGGCGACGCTCGCGCGCACGCAGCAACTCGCCTGCGATACCGCCGCGACGCTGGAGGAAGCACGCGCGCTCGTGTCGACGCATACCCCCGATCTCGTGCTGTGCGATCTCGTGCTGCCCGACGGCAACGGGATGGACCTGTTCGACGCATTGCCCAAGCGCGCGCATTGCGAGATGGTGCTGACCACCGGCCATGCGAGCCTCGAAACCGCGATCGACGCATTGCGGCGCGGTGCGACCGACTATCTGGTGAAGCCGCTGAACATGCAGCGGCTCAACAGCATCTTCGCGCGCGTGCCGCGCACGACCGCGCTGCACGAGGAAATCGCGGAGCTGCGCTCGGAACTGCAGCGCCTCGGCCGTTTCGGCCGCATGCTCGGCAGCTCGCCCGCGATGCAGGCCGTCTACGATGCGATCGGGCGCGTCGCGCGCACCGAAGCGTCGGTGTTGCTCACCGGCGAATCGGGCACCGGCAAGGAGCTCGCCGCGCAGACCGTGCACGACCTGAGCCTGCGCCGCCGCGGCCCGTTCCTCGCGGTGAACTGCGGTGCGATTGCCGCGAACCTCGTCGAGAGCGAGATGTTCGGCCACGACCGCGGCAGCTTTACCGGCGCGGAGCGCCAGCACAAGGGCTTCTTCGAACGCGCGGACGGCGGCACGCTGTTTCTCGACGAGATCACCGAGATGCCGCTCGAATCGCAGGTGAAGCTGCTGCGCGTGCTCGAGACGGGGCGCCTCACGCGGCTCGGCTCGACGCGCGAGATCGACGTCGACGTGCGCATCGTCGCCGCGACGAACCGCGATCCGGAGGCCGCGATGGCCGACGGCAAGCTGCGGCCCGACCTGTTTCACCGGATCAACGTGTTTCCGATTCCGCTGCCGTCGCTGCGCGAGCGCGGCGACGACATCCCGATGCTCGCCGATGCGTTCCTGCAGCACTACAACGAGGAAAGCGGCCGCAACCTGCGCTTTGCGCCGGCGGCGCGCGAGGCGCTGAAGACCTACGAATGGCCCGGCAATGTACGCGAACTGCGCAACTTCGTGCAGCGCGCGAGCATCTTTACCGACGCCGACGTGATCGACACGCTGCCGCCGCCGATCATGGAGGAACTGTCCAGCATGGTCGATTCGCACGAGGATCGCGTGACGGTGCCGTTCGGCACGCCGCTCGAGGAAGTCGACCGCAAGCTGATCCTCGGCACGATCGCGCAGTGCGGCGGCGTGAAGGCGCAGGCGGCCGAAGTGCTCGACGTCAGCCTGAAAACGATCTACAACCGGCTCGCGCAACTGGAAGACGAAACGGAGAAGCCGGACTCCTGATGCCGTCGCGATCACACTCGTGCTCCCGTTTCCGCATCACGCGTGCGCAACCGGCGACGGCATCGCCGGGATGCGGCGAGACGAGCCCGCGCGCCGGCTTGGCCGTCGCGTGAATCATCCCGTGGCGGGCGGCTGCGCGGCCGGTTCCGGCCGGCCGTCGCGCGTCGTGCCGGTCGGCGGTGTCCGGGGTCGCGGCCGTCGGCCGGCCCCGCAGGAGCGTGTCCGATGATCGATCTTCCCCGGCGGCAGGCCGGAAACTACGCGACGGCCGCGATGCTGGTCGCGATCGCGACCGTGCTGCAGGTGCTCGCGATCCGCTTCGGCGGCGTGAACCTGCCGTTCGTGATGTACTACCCGCTGCTCGCAGGCGCCGCGTGGGCGACGTCGTTCCTGTTCGGGATCGTGTCGACCGTCGTCAGCGGGCTGCTCGTGTGGACCCTGTTCCTGTCCGATCCGGCTGCCTATCCGGCGCCGCTGCCCGAGCGGCTCGTGCAGCTCGGCACCTTCATCCTGATCGGTGCGCTCGTTTGCGCGATCGCGTCGATGTTGCGACAGACACGGATCACGAACGATCGCGCGCGCCGACACGAGGCGGCTTTACGCCGGCAGCTCGAAGCCGTGCTGAGCGCGCTGCCGCACGGCGTGATCGCGGTCGACACGAAAGGGCGGCTGACCTATATCAACGCGGCGGCGGCCGAACTCGCCGGCTGCCGGCCTGGCGACGCGGCGGGGCGGCCGGTGCGCGACGTGCTGCGGATCGTCGATCGTGACGGCCGCCGCGTGCAGACGACGCCGCTCGATCGCGCGCTCGATGGCGCGGACGCGGTGTCCGACCGGCACTGGCTGCAGCGTGACGGCACCGGCGATCCGGTGCCGATCGTCGAGGTTGCCGCGCCGCTCGGCGATCCGGACGGCAACCTCGACGGCGCGGTGCTGCTGCTGCGCGATGCCGGCGCGGATCGCGCACGCGTCGACGCGTCGCGCTTGCAACGCGCGGTGGTCGACGCTTTGCCCGACGCAATCGTCGGCATCGACGCGAACGGCCGCATTGCCAGCTGGAATCCGGCCGCGCAGCGAATCTTCGGTTACGACGAGGCCGACGCGCGCGGCCGCATGTTCGACTCGCTGATCGCCATGCGCTGGTTGCGGCGCAATCCGCTGGCCGAATCCTTCGAAGCGATGCGCGACCCGGTCGGGCCGCTCGAACTGCTGTGCGTGCGGCGCGACGGCCGGCGTTTTCGCGCGACCGTGTCGGCGTGCCCGGTACGCGGCGAGGCACGCGAATGCGTCGCGCTGTCGCTGACGCTGCGCGAAACCGGTGCGCAGCGCCGGCGCGACCTCCGCGCGCAGCGCTCGCTGCGGGGGGCGCGCGACGCACGCGACCAGGCCGATACGTCGAACCGGCTGAAGGACGAGCTGCTGGCGACGGTATCGCACGAGTTGCGCACGCCGCTGAACGTGATCTATGGCTGGGTCGAGGTGCTGCGCAATTCCGGCGACCAGGCGCTGCAGAACCAGGCGATCGATGCCATCGACCGCAGCGCGCGTTCGCTCACGCGGATGGTCGGCGACATTCTCGATGCGTCGTCGCTCGCGACCGGCAAGCTGCGCCTCGACGCGACGCCGGTCGACATCGTGCGGCTGTTCTCCGATTCGGTCGGCGCGTTCCAGACGGCCGCGTCATTGGCCGGCATCGAGCTCGAATTCGATTGCGAGACCTCGTCGTGCATCGTGTCGGGTGACGCCGAGCGATTGCGGCAGATGTTGTCGAACCTCATCTCGAACGCGCTGAAGTTCACGCCGGACGGCGGCAACGTGACGGTCGGGCTCGCGCGCGACAACGCGCGGGTGATCCTGACCGTGACCGATACGGGGCAGGGTGTCGCGCAGGAGTTCCTGCCGTACGTCTTCGACATGTTTCGCCGCGCGGACGATTCGCCTGCGTCGTCGCGACGCGGCCTCGGTCTCGGCCTGTCGATCGTGCGGCATATTGCCGAGCTGCATGGCGGCCGCGTGACCGTCGTGAGTGCGGGCCGCAATCGCGGCACGACCTTCACGGTGACGCTGCCGGCCGGCTGGCAGCCGGTCGGCGCGATGGCGTGGGGGCTCGCGCAGGCGGGCGGGCAGCGCGAGCCGCTCGTGCTCGATGCGCAGCGGATCCTGATCGTCGACGACGATGCGACGACGCGGGCGAGCCTCACGGCCGCGCTGACCACGTTCGGCGCGTCGGTCGCGATCGCGTCGTCGGGCCGCGAGGCGCTCGCGGTCGCCGCCGACTTGCGGCCGACCGTCGTGCTGTCCGATCTCGCGATGCCGGACGGCGACGGCTTCTGGCTGCTCGATGCGTTGCGGCACGGGGCGATGAACGGCGACAGTGGGCCGCCCGACGTTTGCGTGCTCGCGGTCACCGCGCATGCCGGCCTCGCCGACCAGCGCCGTGCGCTGGAGGCCGGATTCGACGGCTATTTGTGCAAGCCGGTCGACGTGCGCGAACTGGTGCACAAGATCGCGCACGCGACGAAGCGAGACGACTGACGCGCGGGCCGCGGTTGCTTGACGTCGAGGGCGCCGGTAGTCACGACCCTCTCGCACGGATGTGAAACGGGAAAGATGTCGCTGCCGTCGACGAACCCGCGTTTTATCTCGCAGTCCTCCATTGAGTATTTACGTCGCGTCGCGCGAGTAGGCCACGGCATCGTGGTCGATCTCGCGCTTCGCAGATTGCTTCGCGACGTCCGCAACTTGAATCCTCCGCCCGCCCGCGTCCACACCGCCGGCTCCCCGCAACCGCGATACGTGTTCACTGATCGACGCGCTTCCTCGCCGGGCGATGCCCCCGAGGTCCGGCCCGCGCAAACGGGCCGCCGTGACTGCCTGTCGGCAAGCGGCATACCCGCACCGCTGCCGGGGGGGAACCGCCGGCCGTCATGCCGAAAAAATTACAACGCATTGGATGAAAGCGCGTCCGGCCGGCGATTGCCGCCAGCACCGGGCGGCGCGGCCGCGGCACGCGGTTTGCGCCCGTGATGTCCGCCCGCCGGCCGTGCCGGCTCGACGAAAGGAGGTCACGATGAAGGTATTCCAGCTGCAAGCCCGCTCCCTGCACATCCGCCGCCATCGCGCGAAGCGTGTCGGCATGGCGATCGCGATCGTCGCGGCGACCGCCTGCGTCACGGCCGTGCCGAACGTGTTCGCCGCCGGCGACGACAGCGCCGCGTCGTCGTCCACATCGTCGACGTCATCCACGTCGTCGCATTCGACGGCCGGCAGGAAGATCCGCGACGCGACGATCACGACCAAGGTGAAGGCCGAGCTCGTCGGCACGAGCGGCCTGTCGTCCGGCGACATCCACGTGAAGACGCGGCACGGCATCGTGATGCTCACCGGCAGCGTGCCCGACGAACAGCAGCGCACGCAGGCCGTCGGCGTCGTGAAGCAGGTGGACGGCGTGCAGGACGTGCGCGACCAGCTGACCATCCGGGCCAAGTAACGTTGCCGCAACAGGAGTTCCGTCATGAACTGCATGCTCAAACCGGTCGGCGAGCAGACGATCGTGATCACCGGCGCGACGAGCGGCATCGGCCTCGTCACCGCGCGCAAGGCCGCACGGCGCGGCGCGAAGCTCGTGCTGTTCGCGCGCAACGAGGGCGCGCTGAATACGTTGTGCGAGGAAATCAGGCAGCACGGCGGCCTCGCGGTGCCGGTCGCCGGCGACGTCGCGAACCTCGAGGACCTGCAGCGTGCGGCCGCGAAGGCGGCGGACACCTACGGCGGCTTCGACACCTGGGTCAACAACGCGGGCGTGTCGATCTTCGGCACGGCGGCCGCGGTGCCGCTCGAGGACCAGCGTCGCCTGTTCGAGACCAACTACTGGGGCGTCGTGCACGGCTCGCTCGTCGCGGCGGACCACTTCCGCCGCAAGCGCGATTTCCACGGTGGCGCGATCGTCAACATGGGCAGCGAGGCATCCGATGCGCCGGTGCCGCTGCAAAGCGCGTACGTCGCGTCGAAGCACGCGGTGAAGGGTTTCACCGATTCGCTGCGGCTCGAGATGGAATCGGACCACCTGCCGGTGTCGGTCACGCTGATCAAGCCGGCCGCGATCGACACGATGTTCGTGATGCACGCGAAGAACTACATGAACGTCGAGCCGAGGCTGCCGCCGCCGATCTACGACCCCGACCTCGTGGCCGACGCGATCCTGTTCGCGGCCGCCCATCCGCGCCGCACGCTGTTCGTCGGCGGTGCCGCGAAATTCACGTCGGCGAGCGCGTACCACGCGCCGCGCCTGTTCGATCGCGTCGCGGCCACGTTGTTCTCGCGCGGCCAGCGCACGGTGCGGCCCGCGCGCCCGCGCGACGACAACGCGCTGTACGACTCGCGTCATGCGCTGCACGAGCGCGAAGGGATGGACGGCCCCGTGCTGCGCAGCTGCGCATACAACACGGTGGTGCAGCGGCCGAAGATGGCCGGCGCGGTCGCGCTCGGCGCGGCGGCGCTCGTGTTCGCCGCGCTCGCGCGTGCGCGCCGCGGGTCCGCGTGATGCCGTTTCCGTTCACTCGATCAAGGAGGTTTCGATGACATCCCGACAACACACGGGCCACGAACTCAGCCGTGCCCGCGCGCACGAAGGCGAGCGCGCGCAGCAGGACCACGACAAGGGCGGGCACCAGACCGGCCACGGCAAGCCGCCGGGCCCGGTCGACGTGCAGAAGGCGCTGAAGGGGATGGACTACCCGGCGAGCAAGGCGACCATCGTCGAATGCGCGCA
This sequence comes from Burkholderia sp. 572, assembly GCF_040545135.1. NCBI lineage: Bacteria > Pseudomonadati > Pseudomonadota > Betaproteobacteria > Burkholderiales > Burkholderiaceae > Burkholderia > Burkholderia sp. 572. The sequence continues at coordinate 66,296 of NZ_JBEPLH010000019.1, forward strand.
ACGCTCGCATGCGGCCCACGACGTGCTCGACATGCTCACGCGCATTCCCGATCGCGAATACGACACGCCGGCATCGGTGTCGAAGGAGCTCGGGCGGCTGATGTGAGCCGTGCCGCCATCGTGCCGTGCGCGCTCGCGCGCGGCGTACCGCGACAAGGAGCACGAGCATGGCGATGATCGTCGCAGGCCGCTTCACGACGTTCGATGAAGCCGAGAGCGGGGCGCGCAGCCTTTACGAGCGCGCGTTTGGCACGGACGACGTGTCGATTTTCTTCCTGAACCCGGGCGGCCAGCACGCGCGCTTTCCGATCGGCGGCGACGTCTACGCCGACACGGCGGCGAAACCGGGCGGGCGCGGCGCGATGGTCGGCGCGATGCGCGGGTTGCTGATCGGCGCCGTCGTCGGGGTGGCCGTCTATGCGGTGGGCGTGCGCTACTGGTTCGTGCCGGCGGCGGGCGCACTGGCCGGCGCGTACCTCGGCGCGCTGGGCGGTGCGCTCGGCCGGATGCGCGGCGAGCAGGACGAAGGCAAGGGCACGCTTGCACGAAGCGAGACGGGCGTGATCCTCGCCGCGCATGTGACGCCTGAGACGGCCAACACGGCGGAAGACGTGCTGCGCGCGACGGGCGCGAAGTCGATCGAGCGCGTCGACGGCGACTGGCAGGACGGCAAGTGGCGCGATTTCGATCCGGTGCGCCGGCCGGACGAAGCCGCACGACGACGCGGCCGGTGACATGGGCAGCGGCAGGCTCGCCGGCGAGGCCGCGCCCGTGGCGGACGGCGCGAGCGACATGACGGGGCAGACGCTGCACCCGAACGGCGGCTCGATCGTCGGCGGCTGAAGGCGATCGGTGGCCGTCGGTGGGCATCGGCGGCCGCTTCCACGCAAGTGCAAGGAGAAGGCAGATGAAACATCCGAACTGGACGATCGCGGCGCTCGCCGCAGGCGTGCTCGCCGTATCGGGGCTCGCCGGCGCGCAGGCGCCGAGCGGGCCGCCCGCATCGAATTCGCATGTGCCGGGCGGCGTGATCGATCCGTCGTCGGGCGCGGGCGACGCGCGGATCGCGAAGGCGCCGCAAGGCGGCGACGCGGAATTCATCGACAAGGCCGCGATCGCCGGCAAGGCCGAGGTGCAGGCCAGCCAGCTCGCGCTGAAGCAGGCACAGTCGCCCGACGTGCGCGGCTTCGCGAAGCAGATGGTGAACGACCACGGCAAGGCGAACGCGCGGCTCACCGAGCTCGCCGCGCGCAAGGGCATGAAGCCGCAGGTCGAACGGATTTCGGACCCCGACGTCGAGGCGCTGCGCGGCAAGAACGGCCGCGACTTCGACGTCGCGTATGTCGCGGCGGTCGGCCCCGACGCGCATCGCAAGGCCGTCGCGCTGTTCGAAGGCGAGGCGCGCGACGGCAGGGACCCGCAGCTGCGCGAATTCGCGAGCGCCACGCTGCCGACGCTCAGGCATCACCTGAGCATGGCGCAGGCGCTCGAACGCAAGGTGGGCGCGCGGTGACGCGTGCCCGTTCAACCCCGGGCCGCGTGCGGCCCGTTTTTTTCGGAGAGGCAGTCATGGCCCATCGGCAACCGAAACACGAAGGCATCCGCGAATTGCTCTGTCAGGCATACGAAACCGAGCTTGGCGGCGCGAAGCTCTACGAGGCCGCGCTGCAGTGCGCGACCGACGGCGATCTGCACAAGGAATGGGAGAAGTACCACCGCGAGACACAGCATCACCAGGAAGTGCTGCGCAAGGTGTTCGAGACGTTAGGCATGGACCCCGATGCGCAGTCGCCCGGACGCAGCGCGGTCGCGGCCACCGGCAAGGCGCTGGTCCACGTGATCGAGCAGGCGCGGAAGCAGGCCGATCCGGCCGTCGCGCAGGTCGTCGCGGCGGAATGCGTGGTGCTCGCCGAGACCAAGGACCACCTGAACTGGGAGCTGATCGGCTACGCGGCCGACCAGTTGTCGGGCGACGCGGCGAAGACATTGAAGGACGCGCACGACGAGGTCGAGGCCGACGAGGATCACCACCTGTATCACACGCGCGGCTGGGCGCGCGAGATGTGGATCGAGTCGATGGGCTTCAAGGCCGTGCTGCCGCCGCCGGAGGAAGTGAAGAAGGTCGAATCGGCGGCGGAGGCGGCGCGTGCCGAGCGCTCGCGCGGCAAGATGATGTGACGGCAACGGGGCGGCAGCCGGGGCGTTGCCGCTCCCGGTTGCGGCGCACGATGATGGCCACCGCGAGCTGCACGGCGATCGGTTCCGGCGACAGGAGAAAGGAGCGGCGCGATGCAACCCGACCCCGGCGCCGATCCGGCCGCCGCCCGGCATCGCGCGTGTTCTCCCTCGCGATCGGCGCGGTGCCGTAGCGCACATCACGCACACAACGCACCTCACCTTCCGCCGTCCCGGCATGCAAAAAAGACGCCCCGCGCGAGCGGGGCGTGTAGAAAGGAAAGCGGATGGCGTCGGCGAACCGGCGCCCCATCGTCGCGCGATCAGTGACGGTCGCGCGCGCGCGGATCGTTCAGTTCCTCGGTCGGGTCGGTCAGCCCGAGTTCGTCGCCGCCGCTCCAGTACGGCGCGCTGCCGTAGAACTCGTGCAGCGGCTCGGCCCATTGCGGATCGGCCATCGCCGGCCAGTGGTCCTTGTCGAACCCCGGCGCGTTGCGGATGCGCTCGGACGACACCGACAGCAGGAAGCATTTGCGTTCGGTGTCGAGCGTGAGCGCGCTCCACGGAATGGCGTGCAGCTTGTCGCCGATGCCGAGGATGCCGCCGCTCGACAGCACCGCGTAGGCGACGCGGCCTGAGCGCACGTCGAGCATGATGTCCTTGATCTTGCCGACGTCGTCGCCGTCGGTCGTATAGACCTTGTCGCCTTCCAGCGTATCGGCCGCCATCACGTCGGGGCCGGGGCCGGCCGCCGTTGCGGCGCCCTTGCCGATGATGCGGGTCTGACCTTGATCGGAAGTGTGCATGGTTTCCTCCAGGCTGCGTGGGGCGCGACGGTGCCCGGGGCGGGCCCTGCGGGTCGCGCGGGTATCGTGCGGCGCAAGGATCGCGCCGTCACGTCTGCTTCGGTTGCGACACGCCTTCAAGCGTGTTCGCGACGTCGTCGCGCGCCGGGCCGGCCGAGCGCGTCGCGATGTCCGCGAGCGACAGCATGCCGACCAGCCGTTTGTCGTGATCGACGACGGGCAGGCGGCGCAACTGCGCGTCCGCCATGTAGTGCTGGATCTCGTCGAGCGAATCGTCGTCGAAGCACCATTCGATCGGGCCCGATGCGACTTCGTGGACCCGCGTTTCCGGCGGCTTGCCGGCCGAGATCGCGCGCACCGCGAGATCGCGGTCCGTCACCATCCCGATCAGCCGGTTGTTGTCGCATACGGGCAGCGCGCCGATGTCGTAGCGCTCCATCAGTTGCGCGGCATGACGGATCGAGTCGGTCGGCGCGATGCGCACGACGTCCTGCGACATGATTTCGTTGACGCGATGCATGACTTCCTCCTTGCAGGTGGGGATGGCGAATTCGTCGGCGGGTTCCGCAAGCCGCGTGCCTTTCGGCACGCGCGGGTCGCTCGGGTACGTCACGCGCCGTCGTCGCGTTCGCGCGGGCTCCGCCACGGCCCTTCGTCGTGCGTGCCGGGCGGCGTGTCCGGCTCGATCCGCGTGACGCCGCCGGTCGCCGGCGGGTCGCTTGCCGGAAACGTGTCCTCGAGCTGCTTGTCGATATGGCGTTCCGAATGGCGCGTGCGCGTGCGGTCCTGGTGCTTCAGCGGCGGCGTCGGGTCGGGATGCCGCTCGTGGGCCGGCGCGTCGTGGCCGGGCCGGGTCGAATCCTTCATCGCGAGGCTCCGTATCGGTGACGAGGAGCCGGGATTGCCGCAACGGCCGTGCCCGGCTCGCGGACGCGGCACACGACTTGCCGTATCGACTGCGATGACGACGCGCGGCCCGACCGGTGCCTGCCGTGCGCATTTCGAGCGGAGGCACGATGACGATTCCGAAACGACGACCAGGCGTGCGTTATGAGATCAACGTATGCGGCGGCGGATTCGATTCGGTGAAGAGCCATTTCAACGAATGGAAACACGAACCGCTGATCTACCGGCCCGAGCGCCGGATGTTCGAGGGCAAGGCCGACGTGCGGCCGTTGGGCGACGAGACGTTCGGTTCGACCGAACCGGCGCGTTTCGCGCTGCAGCGCGCGTGCGAGCCGTCCGATTCGTATGCGCTCGCGGCGTGCGTGAAGGACAACGGCCACGAGCTGTGGCTCGTGATGGCCGCGTACGACGCATAACGACGTGCTTGAAAGATTTGCAGCGAACGGTGTAGCGAAGGCACGACGCGTCGCATGGGGCCGCGCGTGTTCGCGCCGGCGCCCGCATGCGGGCGTCGCGACCGGACGGCATGCGCATTGCGGGACTTCCGTATCCAGTCACGACCGCCGCACACGATGCCGATCCGAACCCGCCCCGATGGAATGCCGATGAAACACGATCCCGCCCAATGGCTGCAGCGGCCCATCCCGCCGTTCCCCGACCTCGAGCCGGATCCCGACGACCCCGATCCCGACGACTTGCCGCCCGACGTGCCCGAACCGCACCGGCAACCGGCGGGCGACCCGCCCGGGACCGCGCCGCCCGAGCGCGAACCGCCGTCGCGGCAGCCGCCCGTGCATGCGCCGCCGGTCGGCGGGACAGGGCGACTGCATGCGCAGGCGCGGCGATGAGCGTCCGCGTGAAACCCGGCGTGCTGCGCGAGATCGCCGAGACGCTCGGCCGCCATTTCGAAGCGCGCGCGATGCCGTTCCACATCGAGGAGCGGCCGGCCGGTGCATTGCATATCGGCTTTCGCGTCGACGGCCATCCGGCGTCGCTGTCGGTGTCCTTCGACGCCGACGCATTCGCCGCGCTCGAGCGCGCCGGCATCGATCGGCAGCGCGGCACGCTCGCGCGTGTCGCGGCCGAATTCGACACGATGATGGCGCGCCGCACGCCGACCGCCTATGCCGGCGATTTCCATTTCAACCGGCTCTGAGCCATCGATTCGACGGAGGTATTCGATGAACACGATCCAGACGATACGCGCGGGCGCCCTAGTGTTCGCCGCCGCGTGCGCGCTGGCCGCCTGCACGCAACCGACGAACGGCCCCTACGGTGCGCACGGGGCGCCGCCCGCACCGCCGGATGGCCGCGGCGCGCAGTCGACCACGACGATGCCGGACGCGAATACGCGCTACGACACGCGTCCGTCGCCGGGCAACATGATGCCGCAGGGCGCGGCCGGCGGCGAACCGGCCGACGTCCCGCCGCCGGGGCCGAACGGTGCGCAGGGCGACCGGCCGTTGCCGGGCACGCCGCCGCCGATGCAGTACTGATCGAGCGTTTTCCACGCATCACGTACGGCAGGTGGCGGCGTTCGGGGGGCACATCCGGATGCCCTTCCGGACGAGCGAATGGCGTGCCCCAAAACTTGCCGCGGGCTTGTAAAAAAGCGGCCCCGGCCAGCGTCGAAGCGGGGTGCGAACCCGCGAGAACTGCGAGGCGACGCGCTTCGCCGAATTGGCACGAAAGCTGCGTAAGTCGTGCAGACGACCTAACGCGAACCGAATAATCAGGAGGCTTTCGATGCCCGTCTCGCTTGCGTTGCAGATGCGACAGCATCTGGCACTTACGCCGAGGCTTCAGCAGTCGCTGCGGCTGCTGCAGTTGTCCTCGCTCGAATTTCAACAGGAATTGCGGCAGGCGCTCGACATGAACCCGTTTCTCGAAGACGGCCCGGGTGACGAGGAAGCCGCCGACGGCGCGCCGGAGCAGCCGGCGGAAGCGGCCGCGCCCGAAGCGGCGCCCGAGCCCGAGGATGTCCGGCCGCCCGACGGTGAGGTGCCGCTGACGGCGGCGCCCGCGCCGCGCGGCACGAACCGCCAGGGCGACGATGCAGACGGCCTGTCGCCGGGCGAATGGATCGCCGCCGAACCGTCGCTGCATCAGCAGCTGCACGATGCGCTCAGGCTGTATCCGTTGAACAGGCACGATCGCGAAGCCGCGCGCATCGTGATCGACGCGCTCGACGACGACGGCTACCTGCGCCAGGAGCTGGCCGAGCTGCGGGCCGCGGCCGATCCGGCGCTGCTGCTGTCGGAGCAGGATCTCGCGATCGCGCTGCGCCTCGTGCAGATGCTCGACCGCCCGGGGATCGCGGCGCGTTCGCTGTCCGAATGTCTCGTGCTGCAGCTCGACGCGATTCCGGCCGGCACGCCGGCGCTCGCGGAAGCGAAGGCGCTCGCGCGCGAGCATCTCGAACGGCTCGCCCGCCGCGAGACGGCGGAGATCCAGCGGCGTCTCGGCTGCAACCCGCAGACGATGCACGCCGCCTGCGCGCTGGTGCGCGGGCTCGACCCGCGCCCCGGCAGTCATTACGGCAGCACGCGCGGCGACTACGTGGTGCCCGACGTGATCGTGCGCCAGGTCCGCGACGAATGGATCGTGACGATCAACCCGGCCGTGCTGCCGCGCGCGCGCCTGCACGAGCGCTACGCGACGCTGTTCGCGCAGTCGAGCGGCGAGCGCGATTCGCCGCTCGGCCAGCAGCTTCAGGAAGCGCGCTGGCTGATCCGCAACGTGCAGAAGCGCTTCGACACCATCCAGCGCGTGGGCGAATGCATCGTCGCGCGGCAACGCGATTTCTTTCGTTACGGCGAGATCGCGATGAAGCCGCTCGTGCTGCGCGACATCGCCGAAGAGCTCGACCTGCACGAATCGACCGTGTCGCGCGCGACGGGCAACAAGTACATGGCCACGCCGCACGGCACGTTCGAGTTCAAGCATTTCTTCCCGCGCAAGCTCGAGGCGGCCGGAAAGGGCGTGTGCTCGGCGTCGGCGGCGAAGGTGCTGATCCGCGACATGATCGCGGCCGAGCGGCATACCGATCCGCTGTCCGACGTCGCGCTCACGGAGAACCTCGCGGGCCGCGGCATTCTTCTTGCGCGTCGTACGGTGACGAAGTATCGGCAGGCGATGAAGATTCCGGCGGCCGACCTGCGGCGTCGCGATGCCGCGTGACGTGACGGCTTGCCCGCCGAACCGATCTTCGACCGCGCGCGGCGCCGCCCGTCGTGTCGGCCCGCGCATCCATCCACGACAGGAGTGCAACCATGCCAGCAAAATCCCAGGCGCAGCAGCGTGCCGCAGGCGCGGCGCTGTCGGCGAAGCGCGGTGAAACGAAGATGAAGGACCTCAAACCGCCGGCGAAGTCGATGGCCGAGTCGATGAGCGAGAAAGAGCTCGAGAAAATGGCTTCCACGCCCGTACGCGGCAAACCGAAACACAAGCACGATGCGTGACCGACGACGACGTTTGGTGACGACCGCTGTCATCCAGGAGGGTTCCATGCTTCGATACGCCATCATCTTCTTCATCATCGCGATCGTCGCCGCCGTGTTCGGCTTCGGCGGGATTGCGGCCGGCGCGGCCGAGATCGCGAAGATCCTGTTCTACATCTTCGTCGTGATCTTCCTGGTCACGCTGCTGCTGGGCGTCGTGCGACGATGAGTGCCGCGCCCGACCGGTCGCAGCGCGTGGCCGAACTCGAACATGCGCTCGCGATCGGCTTTCCGTCGCAGTCGACCATCGTCGTGCACGCGGACGACGCATCCGGCGGCCTGACGATCCAGGTGTCGTGGGTGCGCGTGCCGTCCGACGAGGACGCGCGCGAATGGCGTTGCGCGGTCGACCTGCGGTTCGATCCCGACGTCGTCGATCGCTACGTTTTGCTCGACGCGGCCGACCGGCTGCGCGTGCGCACGCAGTTGTGCGACCGCGCGCGGCGCGCGGTGGACGAGCGCAAGCCGCGCGTCGAGGATGCCGCGATCGAATGCAGCGTGACGCTCGACGTGACGCGCGCCGAATTCGACGCGGCGCTGGCCGCGCCCTGATTTCACGGCCGGCATCGCGGGCGCGATCGCGGCCCGTCGTACCGGTTTTCGCTGCCGTCCGCATGCCCGCGCCGCGGCGCGGCGGTTTGCGTGGCGGCTGCCCGTCCGGCTGCTCATCCGAATGCCACGAGGATCTGTCGATGACCCGTTCCCCATCCGCCGGCAACACCGCATCCGCGCAGTCGACCGACCACGCGAAGTCGCACCAGCTCGGCGAACACCGCTCGCGGCCCGACCACGAAGCGCCGTGTACCCGCCCGGTCACGCGGATCGCAACGCCCGGCGCGCGCCCGGCGCCCGTCGAACAGATGCGCGACGCGCTTCACGCCGCCGCGCTGCCGGCCTAGCGCCGCGCGATCATGGACATCGTCGTCGCGCTGTTCGGACAGGGCCGGATGCTCGGCCCCGGGCAGATGGCGCTGCGTGCGATCGTCGTATCCCTGGTCGCGCTCGTGCTGATCCGCGTCGCCGGGCGGCGCGCGTTCGGCCAGCGTTCGCCGTTCGACTACGTGGTCGGGATCCTGCTCGGCGCGATCCTGAGCCGCTCGGTGGTCGGTGCGTCGCCGTTCGTGGCGACCGTCGCGGCGTCGTTCGCGATCGCGCTGCTGCATCGCGCGATCGGCTGGGCCTGCGTGCGCTCGCGCCGGCTCGAGCGGCTGCCGGTGGGCGTCGAGCGCGAGGTGTATCGCAACGGCCGCTTCGACGACGCGCAGATGCGTGCCGCGCTGCTCACGCCGACCGACATCCGCGAAAGCGTGCGGCAGGCGCTCGGCGCGACCGACCTGTCCGACGTCGATGCGGCGATCCTGGAGCGCAACGGCCACGTCAGCATCGTGCGGCGCAGCCGCTGCCGCAGGCCGTGACTTTCGCCGGACCACACACGCCGCAAGGAGGGCATCGATGGCACGGATGATCTGGAAAGGCGCGATCAGCTTCGGGCTCGTTCACGTGCCCGTGCAGCTGTTCCCGGCCACGCGTACGGTGAAGCCGTCGTTCCGCCTGCTCGACAGGCGCTCGATGGACCCGGTCGGCTATCGGCAGATCAACAAGCGCACCGGCCGGGAAGTCACGCGCGAGGACATCGTGCGCGGCTACGAGTACGAGAAGGAGCGCTATGTCGTGCTGACCGACGACGAGATCCGCGCGGCGAACCCCGAATCGACGCAGACGGTCGATATCGTCACGTTCGTCGACGAAGGCGCCGTGTCGTTCCTGTATCTCGACACGCCGTACTACCTCGTGCCGGACCGCAAGGGCGAAAAGGTCTACGCGCTGCTGCGCGATGCGCTGAAGGACAGCGGCAAGATCGGCATCGCGCACGTCGTGATGCGCGACCGTCAGCATCTCGGCGCGCTGATTCCGGTCGGGCCGCTGCTCGCGCTCGATACGCTGCGCTGGCAGGAAGAACTGCGCCCGCTCGACGAACTGTCGGTGCCGGCCGGCGATGCGAAGCGCGCGGGCGTCAGTGCGCGCGAACTCGCGATGGCGAAGAAGCTGATCGACGACATGTCGGGTTCGTGGACACCCGACGAGTATCACGACACGTTTCGCGACGACATCCTCGACCTGGTCGAACGCAAGGTGCGCGCGGGCCGGATCGAGGAGATCGAGGACAGGCCCGCGCAGACGGGGCGCGCGGCGTCCAACGTGGTCGACCTGACCGAGTTGCTGAAGCACAGCCTGAAGGGCGGCGGTGCGCGGGCAGCCGAAGCGGACGACGAGGCGGATGCCGGGGCGCCGGCATCGTCGCGTGCCGCCGGTGCGCGGCGCAAACCGGCTGCGAAAGCACCGGCGAAAGCACCGACGAAAGGGGCCGCGAAGGGTGCCGAAAAGGGCACCGCCAAGGCGCCCGCAAAACGCGCGGCCGCGAAGCACGGCACGGCCGTGGCGCATCCGGCGAAGAAGATCGCCGCGCGCCGCAAGCACGCCGCGTGACCGCGCGCGACGGAGAACGACGCGATGGCCGCGAAACTCGACCCCTATCGCCGCAAACGCCGCTTCGATGCGACGCCGGAACCCGAGGGCGCGCACGGACGGCATCGCGCGCCCGCCGACGCTGACGCGCGGCAGTCGCGGAAGGCGGCAACGTCCGCGCGCACGGCCCGGCCGTTGCGCTTCGTGATCCAGGAGCACCACGCGAGGCGGCTGCACTACGACTTCCGTCTCGAACTCGACGGCACGCTGAAATCGTGGGCCGTGCCGAAAGGGCCGAGCGTCGATCCGGCGGTGAAACGGCTGGCCGTGCACGTCGAGGACCATCCGCTCGAATACGCGTCGTTCGAAGGCGAGATTCCGGCCGGACATTACGGTGCGGGCTCGGTCGTCGTGTGGGACGAAGGAACGTGGACGCCCGACGGCGGCGTCGCGCAGGCACGTGCGGGCTATCGTGCCGGCAAGCTGACGTTCCGGCTCGACGGCGCGAAGCTGCACGGCGGCTGGGCGCTGGTGCGCAGCGGGCGGCAGCAGGGGCGCCAGGAGCAATGGCTCCTGATCAAGGAACGCGACGACGACGCGCGCGATGCGGCGGCGTTCGATGTCGTCGCGCAGCGGCCGGGCAGCGTGCATGACGGGCACACGCAGGCCGCGCGCACGAAGGGGAACGGCGACAAGCCGCCCCCTGCGCGTGCCGCGCGGCGCGGCCACGGCAATGCGCCAGACATGAGTGATGCTCCGCACGACGACGCGAGCAGGCCGTCGGCCGACCTGTCGCACGTGGACGGCGCCGTGCGCGCGGCGTTGCCCGAGCGCATCGCGCCGCAACTCGCGACGCTGGTCGATGCGCCGCCCGCGCACGGCGACTGGCGCTACGAAGTGAAGTTCGACGGTTACCGGATCCTCGCGCGGATCGCCGGTCGCGGCGCGCGGCGGCACGTCACGCTGATGACGCGCGAAGGCCGCGACTGGACCGCGAAGCTGCGTGCGCAGCGCGATGCGCTCGCCGCGCTCGAGGTCGACAACGCATGGCTCGACGGCGAAGCCGTCGTGCTCGGCGAGAACGGCCTGCCCGATTTCCAGGCGCTGCAGAACGCGCTCGGCGCGGGCCGCTCGGACGCGGTGACGCTGTTCGTGTTCGACCTGCCGTTTCTCGACGGATACGACCTGCGCGACGTGCCGCTCGCCGCGCGTCGCGCGCTGCTCGAGCCGCTGCTCGCCGGCAGCGACCCGGCCCGGCTGCGTTTTTCACCCGACCTCGGCGACGACGTCGTGCCGCTGATCGCGCACGCGTGCGACACGGGGCTCGAAGGGTTGATCGGCAAGCGCGCGGAGTCGCGTTATCGCGGCGGCCGCTCGCCCGCCTGGATCAAGCTGAAATGCCGGCGGCGGCAGGAGTTCGTGATCGGCGGCTACACCGAGCCGGCGGGCAGCCGGCACGGGTTCGGCGCGCTGCTGCTCGGCGTCCATGCGTCGGACGCGGGCGGCAAGCGGTCACGCGGCACGCCGCCGTTGCGCTATGTCGGTCGCGTCGGCACCGGGTTCGACACGCGCCTGCTCGACCGGCTCGCGGCAATGCTGCGCAAGCACGAGCGCGACACGACGCCGTTCGACCCGCCGCCGCGCGAACGGTCGCGCACGCGCGTGCACTGGGTCGAGCCGACGCTCGTCGCCGAATGCGAATTCGCGGAATGGACGGGCGACGGGATCGTGCGGCAGGCGTCGTTCATCGCGCTGCGCGAAGACAAGCCGGCGCGGCAGATCGTTCGCGAGGTGCCGCGCCATACCGAATCGGAGACGACGATGGACGAACCCCATGCAGCGCATGGCAACCCGCATGACAACCACCCGCATGCACCGCATACCGATACCGGGCACAACCGCCGGCCGCGCGCGCGAACGCATGCGTCCGCCGGCCACGCGCACGGCGAACCCGGCGTCGATCACGTCGGCCGCGTGCGCATCACGCATCCCGATCGCGTGCTCGACCCGCGCAGCGGCACGCGCAAGATCGACCTCGCGCATTACTGGTCATGGGTCGCGCCGTGGTTGCTCCCCGACCTGAAAGGCCGGCCCGTGTCGCTCGTGCGCGCGCCGGGCGACATCGCCGGCGAACTGTTCTTCCAGAAGCATGCGGAACGCCGGGAAATCCCGTTCGTCAGGCAGCACGAGGGGCTTGATCCCGGCCACGGCCCGCTGCTGTCGATCGACAGCGTCGACGCGCTGCTCGGCGCCGCGCAGATGGGCACGATCGAGCTGCACACGTGGAACGCGCACGCGTCGAACATCGAGCGGCCCGACCGGATCGTGTTCGACCTCGATCCCGATCCGGCGCTGCCGTGGCGCGCGATGATCGACGCCGCGCAGATCGTGCGCGGGCTGCTCGACGAACTGGGGCTCGTGTCGTTCTGCAAGACGAGCGGCGGCAAGGGGCTGCATGTCGTCGTGCCGCTCACGCGGCATGCGGGCTGGGACGACGTGAAGGACTTCTCCCGCGCGGTCGCGCAGCACCTCGCCGCTACGCTGCCCGAGCGCTTCACCGCGACGATGGGGCCGCGCCACCGGCGCGGCAGGATCTTCGTCGACTACCTGCGCAACGGCCGCGGCGCGAGCACGATCGCCGCGTACTCGCCACGTGCGCGGCCCGGCATGGGCGTGTCGGTGCCGCTCGAATGGGACGAGGTGCCCGCTACGACGGGCGGCGCGCAATGGACGATCGACACGCTCCGCGAACGGCTCGACGCGCTGAAACGCGACCCGTGGGAAGGCTATGCGCACACGCGCCAGCGCATCACGGCGTCGATGCGTGCGCGGCTCGGGGCGCAAACGTGAACCCGTCAGCGCCGGTGCTGCAGCCGGTGATACCAGTTCATCAGCGGCGTCGCGGAGATCCCGTGCGCGATCACCGACGCCGATACGACGACCAGCACCGGTGCCGCCAGCGAGCGCACCGCGCCGGACGGCGCGTGCTCGATCGCGAACAGCAGGTAGTAGAACGAGCCGATCCCGCGAATGCCGAACCAGGCCATCAGCCGACGCTGCGCCTGCGTCGCACGCGAACCGGCGAGCGTGACCAGCACCGCGAGCGGCCGTACGACGACGAACAGCACGGCGGCCAGCGCGGCCGCCCCCCACGTGAGCAGCGGGCCCGGCAGCGTCGCGAGCACGCTGCCGACCATCGTCATCACGACGGCTTCCGCGATCCGTTCGAGTTCGATCGTGAAGCCGAGCACCGATTCGGCCATGAACGCATGCGCCTTCTCCGGATGCTTCTCGGTGGCGACGACGTCTTCCGAATCGATCTGGCCGATCACTTCACGCGGCCTGCGGTCGCCACTCGCACGGTGCTCGACGCGGCGCATCGCGACACCGGCCGCGAACGTTGCGACGAAGCCGAACGTGTGCGCGAGCTGCGCGGCGCCGAACGACAGCACGATCAGCGCGAGCGCGAAGAAGCCTTCGAGGCCGAGCGCCTGCGCGTGCCGCGTGCGCAGCCAGCCGATCAGTTTCGTCGTCGCCCAGCCGAGGGCGCCGCCGATCGCGGCCGCGCCCGCGATGCCCCACAGCGCGACGAGCGCGAACGCGCCGGACAGCGGCGCGAGCCCGTAGGTCGCGTCGCGCGTGCCGCACAGTGCGAGCCCCGCGAGCGCGAACGGCAAGGCGATGCCGTCGTTCAACCCGCCTTCGCCGGACAGCGCGAAGCGCACGAGATCGCGATCGCCCGGGTCGTGCACCTGCACGTCGTGCGCGAGCACGGGGTCGGTCGGCGCGAGGATCGCCGCGAGCAGCAGCGCCGGGCCCCAGCCGAGCCCGAGCGCGAGTACCGCGCACGCGGCGAGCAGCGGCACGGTGACGATCATCGCGAGCAAGCCGAGGCGGCACGGCACGAGCCACAGCCGGTCGGTCAGCGGCACGCGCAGCCGCAGCCCGATCGCGAACAGCGACACGAGCAGCGCGATTTCGACGATTTCACGCAGCAACGGCGCGTCGCGTTCGAGGTCGAGCTGCAGCAGGCCGGCGCCGGCCGGGCCGAGCGCCACGCCGAGCACGAGATAGATCATCGCGGTGCTGCACGGCAGGTGGCGCAGCGCCGACGTCGCGACGCCCATGCCCAGCAGCACCGCGCCGATGATCAGGTACCAGAGCGTCTCGTGCATGCGCGGGTTCGCGGCAGGCGGGGAAGGCGAACGCGCAACCCGTCAGGGCTTGCGGCCGAATGCCTCGCGCAGTTTGCGTTTCGCGCGTTCGAGCGTCGTGCGGCGCGTTTTCGGCAGGTTGCGGCCCGCGCGGTTCACGTAGAAGTTCAGCATCGACATCGCCGACTGGAACGGCGACGCCTTGCGGCGGCGGCTGTGTTCGGCCGAACGCTTCAGCGACGCGGCGATCGCCGCCGGATCGTCGGACTTGAAGATGTCGGGCTCGATGTCGAGCGCATCGCTGCGTTGCGTGACTTCGCCCGACCAGCGCTTGCGGTGTGCCGGATCGGCGCTGCGGGCGCGGCCGGGACGGCGCGTGAGGCGCTTGCCGTGTGCGTGGGAAGCAGAAGCGGAAGGCATGTGACGGGGCTCCGTGTGGGGTCGAGGGATGGTCGTACGGAGACGGGCGACGCAATCCGCGTGCCGCGCCGCGGGCAGGTGCGGACGTCGGCATGGGCATTGCTGGAACGGCGTTGCCGGACGGCACGAGCAGGCATTTCCGTTACCGCGTCATCACCACGGAGCACACACCATGAAGCCGGCAACCGATCCGAAGCCGGTCGCGCGGCGCGATGACGGCGCGGTTTCCCGGGACGGGCGCGCGGCCACCACGCAGGAGGACATCATGCAATCGAATTCCCGGATTTGGCTGGAGAACGACGAGATCGACGGCGAGGCGGTCGACGTGGACGATCTCGACACGACGGTTCATGTCGACGTCGCGACGGGCAGGGTCATGTTCCACGCGGCATGGGCGAATGCGCTCGAGGCGCCGCCCGAGGTGGCGCGGTATTCGGTCGTGCTCGCGCTCGACTGCGACACGATGGAGCATTACGCGGATCTCGACGACGGCGCACGCACGCGCGTGCATGCGATGCTGCACGAGGCCGTGCAGCAGACGCTCGATCAGTTGCCCGACACCGACGAAAACCTGACGCTGACGATCGAACTGACCGACGCGATGCTCGATGCGGCGCGGCACCTGCAGTAATCGTTGCGGGCCGACGTGCCGCATCGGATTACATCCCGTTGAAATCTTTGCAGCCGGGCGCGCGGCGACGTCGAACGGGGCGGCCTCGATGCGATCGCGGGTCGTTCCCCGGCTGGTGTCGCGATGCGAACGGGTGCGACCCTGGACGTGCGTGTACGGCGGCCTCCGCGGCCGGCACGCCGATTGCTGCACGACCGATGCGGCACGACGTGTGCCGCCCATCCGAAGGAGACGTTCATGAGCGGCAGGCTGGAGCATTGCAAGGTGGCCATCCTCGCGGTCGACGGATTCGAGGAAGCCGAACTCGTCGAGCCGCAGCGCGCGCTCGCCGCCGAGGGCGCGCAGGTCGACGTGATTTCGCAGAAGCGCGGCGAGATCCAGGGTTTCCGGCACGTCGACAAGGGCGAGCGCGTGAAGGTCGACCGCACGTTCGACGACGCGCGCGAAGGCGATTACGACGCGGTCGTGCTGCCTGGCGGCGTCGTGAACGGCGACGCGATCCGGATGCTGCCGGCCGCGCGCGAATTCGTGACGGCGGCCGTCGGCGCCGGCAAGCCGATCGCGGCGATCTGCCACGGCGGCTGGCTGCTCGTGTCGGCCGGGCTCGTGGAGGGCCGCACGATGACGAGCTGGCCGAGCCTGCAGGACGATATCCGTCATGCGGGCGGCAAGTGGGTCGACGAGGAGGTCGTGCGCGACGGCAACCTGATCACGAGCCGCAAGCCCGCCGACCTGCCCGCGTTCAATGGCGCGCTGGTCGAGCGCCTCGCGTCGCGGGGGGCGTAAGCCGATGCCGGCCGATTCCGCCCGCCGCGTGACGCTGACCGACACGCCGCCCGTGTTCGACGGAGCGGCGCTGCAGTTGAGTTTCGTCGTCGACGTCGATGGCATACCGCAGACCTGCGCGATCACGGTCGAGGCGCTGGAGGATCATTTCGGCGCGCAGTCCGCGCTGGAGGCCGACCTGCGTGATGCGTTCGAACGCGGCCGCGCACGCATCGAGGCCGCGTGCGCGGAGGTGCTGGCCGACGGCGGTGGGGCGGACGTGGTGCTGCATAGCGGTTATTTCCGTGCGCCGGGCGGTCGGGCGCGGGCCGGGCTGTTTGGTCCGGGAAAGTCCTGATCTCCGTCGCGCTTCCCGAAGCGTCATTTCGCGCCGCATCCAGCCACCCGGCCATCCAGCCACCCGCATTACACGCCATTGAAAACTTTGCCGCGCGTCGCGGGCGTTGCCCGGTGCCACATCGCGCCGCGCGCCGGGCGCGCGGTGCGGTTCGCGTGGCGTCGACTGGCATGTTCCCTGCATGAATGGCCTGTTGCCGGCGCACGATTCGCGCCGCATGCCGATGCGACCCGTTCGTCGCATCGCACGTAGCCGCAGACGGGGAACGAGCATGCTGACCGCCCATGAATTTGCCGTGCTGTTCCTGGTGCATCACGCGCCGGAACAGATCCAGATCGATCGCGACGACGTCGTCGCCCTCGTCGAGCAACGCCTGATCGAGATGCAGCGCGACGACACCTCCGGCGAGCGTCGGCCCGTGTTGACGGCCGGCGGTCTGTCGGTCCTGAAGTGCGTGCAGCGGCATGACGGGGTCGCGACCGACGTGTCCGACCTGAGCGACCTGAACGACGCGTGATGCGCGGCGCCGCGCGGCGTTCACCGCGCGATCGCGACGCCCGCGTTGACGGGTACGACAGGTGTCCGGCCGTCGAACGGCGGCGCGGGCAGGAAGCGGTCGATCACGCCGGCTTCGAACAGCAGGCAGTACGTCGATCCGCCGAACTGGAAGTAGCCGATCTCGTCGCCTTTGTCGACGCGCTGCCCCGGCACGACGTCGATCACGCACGACGACACGTCGCCCATCCCGACGAACACGGCCGCCACGGTGCCGATGCCGGGGTCGTCGCAGGAGAGCGCGACCACCGCGCGCGTGGCGACGGCCGTCATGTAACCCTGCGAGTCGTTCAGCCCGGCCGGATCGGCGCCTTCCGCCTCCGCGACCGAGTAGTAGGTCCCGTCGACACGGTACGCGTGCGTGACGACGCCGCGCACCGGTGCATGCCAGCGATGGTAGTTGTACGCGCTCAGGTAGGCCTGGTAGATGTCGCCGCCGACGAAGCGCTCGGCGAGCGGCAGCCACGCGGGCGTGAAGAGGTCGCGCAACGAATACGGCTGTGTCTTGATCCAGAACGTGTCGCGCAGCTTCACCTTCGATTCGGTGTGGTACGGCGCGGCCTCGCATGCGCTGACGATCACGTGCGGATCGTCGGGGGCCTCGACCGGGCGCGCGCCGTCGCGAAAGCGTCGCGTGAAGAAGTCGTTCCACGAGTCGAAGCCCAGGTGCGGCTGGTCGTCGCGATACTCGAACTGGGACAGCCCGAGGCGCCTGCACGCTGCGTCGCAGAACCAGCCGTCGGGCGCCGACGTGTCGAGATGCGTGCGCGAATGCGGGCCGCCGAGGAAGTCGCACCACACGTTCAGCACGCGCTTCAGGTGCGCGTTGACGGTCGCGTCGCGAAACACCGCATGGCCCGACGGCATGCACATCGGCCAGTCGAGGAACGCGTTGATCGGGCACACGATCAGGCTCGTTTCGCTGAAAGGGGGCGTATAGGTCATCAGGTGATCGAGCACCGTCATCAGCTCGCCGATCGACGCGTAGCCGAGCCGCAGGCCCGTGTCGAGCGCCTCGTCGATTGCGCGGGTCAGGCCCATGCGCAGGACGGCATGGTCGTCGAACAGCCGCGCGAGCGCCTGCACGGCCGGCGTGCGCAACCGGTCGCCGGCATGCGCGCGGGCCTCCGCCGCGATCCCTTCGCGGAACGCGGCCATGTGGGCTTCTTCGCGCGCCATCCATTCGCCGAGCCGATGGCGCGTGGCGGGCGGGGGGGTACGGTCGGTCGGCATGGCTTCCTCCGGACGTTGGTTCGGCATGAACGTGATCAGCAAGATGCTTGCCCGGCGGCGGCACCGAAATTGCGGCGATCGTTCGTCCGTTTTTCATGACACGGGAGACGAGGATGAACGCGGCTTCGAATGCACGACAGGCGAACAAGACGAGCGAGACGAGCGCGACCGACGCGCGCCGCAGCGGCGATCCGCACACGGTGACGCCGACGCGTCCACGCGTGCGAGCGGCCAAGCCGGCGTCGCGCGACGCGCGTCGGCCGGCCGGGCGCGGCTCAGGTGGCTCAAGCGGCTCAAGCGGCTCAAGCGGCTCAAGCGGCTCAAGCGGCTCGAGCGGGCCCGTGGCCGCGCACGACGGCGACAGGAAGGGCAACCCGCTATGGGAGGACGACGGCGGCGCAATGCCGCCGGAAGAGTGGTCGTGACGGGTCAATCGCGTTTGGGCACTTGCGCAAGGTCGCTGACGTTCGGCCGATTCGATTGACGATCGCCGGCGCGCCAGGTACGACACGCGTCTCCAGGGCCGCGCGCCTTCAGCTGTTGGCACGCGCCGCCACGAGCACCGCAACAGGCAATCCGGCCAGGCAGCGGCGTAGCGCCAGCACCCCGTCGGGCGCATCGATCGTGTCCCGACCATTCAGCCAGTCGATCCAAGGCCCCTCGATTCCGCGCGGCAGCACGACCGCCGTATCGCCCCACTGCGCGGGCGCCACGCGCGGTATCCCGGGCGCTTCCCCGAGCAACCGGCTCGCGAGCCGCGTCGCGACGATCACCACGGTGGCGGCCGCGTCGCACCGCGCGAACGCCACCGCGTGTCGCGCGAGCCCGCCGCGCACGCGTAGCGGCACGTACGCGCCGTCCGCGAACGTCGCCGGCCACCGCGCGCGCAGCGCGAGCATCCGCTCGATCAGCGCGCGTTTCACGCGTGAGTCGGGCCAGGCCGGCAGGTACGACGCGACCGGATCGTCGACCCGTTCGGCCGCCAGTGCGTCGAACGGCACGTCGCGCCGGTTGTCCGGATCGACGAGCGAGTGATCCCAGCACTCGGTTCCTTGATAGAGGTCGGGCACGCCGGGCGACGCGATCCGCAGCGCTGTCTGCGTCAGGCTGTTGACGATGCCGGCCGGTGCGATCCGTGCGACGAACGCATGCAGCCGGTGCGCGAAATCGCCGGCGCCGCGCGGCATCAGGATCGCGCGGACGAATGTTTCGCAGGCATGCTCGTAGTCCGGTTCGGGCGCCAGCCAGTCGCTGTGCCGCTTCGCTTCGCGCAATGCTTTCGTCTGCCACTGCGCGACGCGCGCGGCGAGTCCGGCGAGCCCGGCCGCATCGTCGGGCGCGAGTGCCGGCGGCCAGCAGCCGACGAGCGTCTGGTACAGCATCGCCTCCGCGGCCGGCCCCGGCGCCCACGCGAGATCGCGATGCGCGCGGCCCCGGTGCGGCAGGTTCAGCGCGCTCCAGTCGAGCGATACCGCGCGCCATGCGTCCGGGATCTCGCTGAGTACCGCGAGCCGTGCACGCGCGTCCTCGCCGCGCTTGTGGTCGTGCGTGGCCGTCGCGACGAGCCCATGCAGCACGGTGCGCGCGCGGCGCCGGTTGCGTGCGTGGAATGCGCCGCGCGACAGGCTGAAGTCGCCGGCGTCGGCGCCGACCTCGTTGCGCGACAGCAGCCGGCCGTAGCGATAGTGGGCCGTATCCTCGACGCCTTTCGCGGCGAGCGGCGCGGTGAGCTGCGCGAACGCGACGCGCGCCGCGGCCAGCGCGTCGGCGTTCGCGCGCGGCACGCGTGCGGCCGGCAAGCCCAGCCACGCGGCGACGCGATCGAGCGCGAACCGGTCGGCCGGATCGATGGCCGCGCACGCGCTTTCGTACGCGTGCGCGAGCACGCGGCGGTCGTCATCGGCCGGCTCCTCGCGCGGAACCGGATACATTCGGTACACGGGCAGCCGCACCGCCAGTTCGCCCAGCACGCGCCGAATCGCGATCAGGCTGACGTCCCGCGTGGCGGGCGACGCGCGCGCGATCCCGTGCAGCAGCCGCGCGGCGCGCGCATGTTCGACGGCGAGCTGGCGCATCAGCACGCGCCGCTTGCCGTCGAGCGCTTCCTGCGCGAACGTGCGCGACGAGCCCGACACGGCCGCCCAGTGCGCGGCGAGCGGTTCGGCGCCGGCCGGGTCGTGCAGCAGCGCGCCGACGTCGTTCATGAAGTCGTAGCCGGTCGTGCCGGCGACGGCCCAGTCGGCGCGCAGCGATTCGCCCGGCGCGAGGATCTTCTCGACGACGACATACGGCGGCGCGCTGCGCTGCGCGGCCAGTCGTGCATGCAGCCGCCGGCAGTAGGCGCGCGGATCGGCGAGGCCGTCGACGTGATCGACGCGGATGCCGTCGACGAGCCCGGCCGCGTGCAGGCGCAACGGCAGCGCGTGAACGGCGTCGAACACCGCGTCGTCGTCGACGCGGACGGCCGCGAGCGTCGCGATGTCGAAGAAGCGCCGCCAGTTCAGCTCGTCGGCGGCCGTGCGCCACCACGCGAGCCGGTAATGCTGGCGTTCGAGCAGCCGGTGCAGGCTGGTACGCGAGCGCGCGACGCACGGGTCGGCGCCGCGCAGCACCGCGTCGAGCGCGTGCGGGCCGTGCGCGGCCGCGTAATCGCGCAGCGCGGCATGCGCGGCGGCCAGCCGTGCGCTGTCGCGCGCCGGCGCGGCGTCGAAGCGTTCGGCGAGCGCGTTCAGGTCCGCGCGGTTCGCGAGGCGCAGGATGTCGGCATGGGTGGCGGCCGCCACGGGCAGCCGCCGTCCGGGGCACGCGATGAAGAAGCGGCCGCTGGCCGGGTCGGCGCCCAGCGTGATGTCGCCGGCTGCAAGCGCGTCGCCATAGGGCAGGCCGAGACACGGCAGCAGCACCTTGCCGTCGAGCGCCGGATCGGGCGGGTGCCAGTCGATGTCGAAATGGCGCGCGTACGGGCTGGCGGGGCCCCATTCGAGCACGTCGTTCCACCAGCCGTTCGACGAGCCGCCGACGCCCATATGGTTCGGCACGATGTCGACGATCACGCCGAGGCCGCGCGCGCGCAACGCGTCGACGAGCCGATTGAAACCTGCTTCGCCGCCGAGTTCGGGATTGAGCGTGCCGTAATCCACGGTGTCGTAGCCGTGCCGCGAGCCCGGTTCGGCGGTCGCGACCGGCGACAGGTACAGGTGGCTCACGCCGAGCCGCGCGAAGTAGTCGGCGTGCGAAGCCGCGTCGTCGAACGTGAAACCCGCATGAAGCTGCAGCCGCAGCGTCGCGCGCGGCGTCATGCGCCGCGCTCCCTTGAACGGCGCGCCTGCACGACGGCGGCGATGCGTTCGCGCACGTCGGCGTCGAACAGCGTGTCGATTGTGCGCGGCAGCCGTTGCCGCCAGTTCGGATGCCCGCACGGCGGCCCCGGCAGGTTCGGCTGCGCGTCCAGCGCGAGCAGGTCCTCGAGCGGCACGATCGCGAGCGGCGACGGGCTGCGCGCGACGTACGCGAGGATCGCGCCGACCGGCGGGGCATCGGCCGGCGGGGCGGCGGCGCCGGCCGGTGCGCAGCCGGCCTGCTGCAGCGCGTGCCATAACGCCGCGCGTTCGGCGGCGCGTTCCGCGTGCGCGGCGGGAAGGCCGGGGGGCGCGTCGGGCGGCGCCGCGTTGCCGGCTTCCGGGCGCGGCGCGGTGTCGTGCCCGCGCGCCTGCACGATTTCGTCGGAATCGTGCGCACTGGCGTCGTCCGGTGCGGGAGCGGCCACGTCGTGCCTGTCCGGCTCGTCGTGCTGCGCGGCGACCTGGGCCGCGGCTTGCCGCCAGGCCAGGTCGACGCCGCGCCACCAGCCGGCCACGGTCGGCAAATCGTGAGTCGACGTCGTCGCGATCGCGTCGCGGTCCCACTCGGACGGCTGCCGGAACGCGCCGCCCGCGTCGCGCTCGAACCACAGCACGCGCATGCCCGCGACCCCTTGCGCGCCGAGCCGTTCACGAAACCCGGCGGGCACCGTGCCGAGATCCTCGCCGATCGCGAGCGCGCGGTGGCGGGCCGCCTCGAGCGCGACGAGCCGCATCAGATCGTCGACCGGATAACGCAGGTACGCGCCGTCGCGCGGCGAGCCGCCGTCCGGCACGATCCACATCCGCGCGAAGCCGAGCACGTGATCGATGCGGATGCCGCCCGCGTGCGCGAACGCCGCGCGCAGCAGCTCGATGAACGGCACGAAACCTTCCGCGCGCAGCGCGTCCGGCGTCCAGGTCGTCACGCCCCACGCCTGGCCGGCCGCGTTGAACAGGTCGGGCGGCGCGCCGAGCGACACGCCGCGCAGCAGCGTCGCGCCGTGCGCCCACGCGTCGCTGCCCGCGCGATCGGAGCCGACCGCGAGATCGGCGATCAGCCCGGTGGCCATGCCGGCACGGCGTGCCGCATGCTGCGCGTCGCCGAGCGCGCGCGCGGCGCACCATTGCAGGAACGTATGGAACGCGACCGTATCGGCATGCGTGTGCGCGAACGCGTCGACTTCCGCCGATGCCGGGTCGCGCCACGGCGCCGGCCACTGCCGCCAGTCCGCCCCGAGCCCGTGTTCGAGGCAGAACGCCTGCAGCGCATCGAAGCGCGCATGCGCGTCGAGCGCCGCGCCGCCCGTCGCGCGAAACCGCTGGAACGCGTCGCGCGACGGGGCGTCGTCGGCGCGCCACGCGTCGAAGCACGCGCGCAGGCGGCGCAGCTTCAGCGGCAGCACGTGCGGCCAGTCGATCAGCGGCGCATCGGCTGCCGCACCGGCTACGTGACGCACGGACTCGGCGCCCGGCACCGCGTCGCAGTCGAGATACGCGACGTTGTGCCAGCGCCGCGACGACGGCGAATACGGGCTGTCGTGCGCGGGCAGCGCCGGATAGCCGGCGTGCGTCGGGCTGATCGCCACCGCCTGCGCGCCATGCCGCGCCGCTCGCGCGGCCAGCCGCGCGAGCGCGGTGTAGTCGCCCGCGCCGCCGTCGCCCGCGCGGCGCAGGCTGTAGAGCTGCGCCGCGATACCCCAGCGGCTGCCCGCATCCGCCGCACGCGTGTCGAACGGGTGCGTGCGCGGCGGTGCGATCGTCAGCCCGATGCGCCGGTCGCCGACGTCGAGCGCGTGGTAACCGGGCATCGCGAACGGCGGCAGCGCGCCGTGCGCATCCACGCGCCCGTCGATGTGTCCGCCCGCTTCGAGCGTGATCCGGAAGCGCGCGCCCGGTTGCGCGAGCGCGGCGGGCAGGGGCAGCGGCAGGCCCGCGTCGCCGGTCACGACGCGCGGCACCGCCGCATGTCCGCCGGCGAGCGCCGCCGCGCTGTCGACGCGCTGAGCCGCCGTGCCGCACGGCCAGCCCAGCGCGTCGACGAGCGCGGCGAGCGCGCGATCGTCCACCCGCCGCGCGATGCCGCCAGCATCGGTCCAGTCGGCGTCCAGGCCGGCCGCGTGCGCGAGGGTCGAGATCGAAACGTCGGTCGTCATGATCGGCTCTGCCCGTTCGCGCGATGATGCCGCGCATCGTGATTGACCGCACCGTCCCGCCACGCGATGCACGAGCGTGGCGGCAGCTTCAGGTCGGGCAACCGGTCGCGGGCGCGCGGCGGCGTCTCGAACACGATCTTGCCGACCGGCAGTTCGGGCAGTGCCGCGTCGAGCGAGCCGAGATTCAGCGCGATCGACAGCGTGCTGCCGTCGCCGAGGCGCCAGCGCGCGACGAGCGCCGAAGGCTCGCCGTCGCCCGCGAGCAGGTCGACGCCGAGTGCCCGCGCACCCGGCAGATGCGGCGTCACGAGCACCGCGCGCACCGTCAGCGCGCTGCGGTAGAAGCGCTGCCACGCGGCCGCATCGGGCCAGTTGTCGTCCGGCGGATGGTGCGACGACGAACGGACGAACGTCGCGATGTCGTTCGGGTCGGGAATCAGGTCGCGATGCGCGGGATCGGCGAACGCGGGAAACGCCGCGAATTCGCGGCGCCGGCCTTCGCGCACCGCGTCGGCGAGCGCGCCGCGATAGTCGGTGAAGAACTGGAACGGCTGCGTGCTGCCGTCTTCCTCGCCCATGAACAGCAGCGGGATCGGCGGCGCGAGCAGCATCAGCGCGGTGGCCGCGCGCACCGCGTCGTCGTTCGCGAGCGCGCGCAGCCGTTCGCCGAACGCGCGGTTGCCGATCTGGTCGTGGTTCTGCAGGAACGTGACGAACGCGGTGGGCGGAAGATGCGCGCTCGGCTCGCCGCGCGCGGCGCCGTCGTGCAGCGGCGACGGTTCGCCCTGGTACGCGAAACCTTCGCCGAGCGTGCGCGCGAAATGGCGCAGCGGCGCGTCGGCGTACGCGCGGTAGTAGCCGTCGCGCTCGCCGGTCAGCAGCACGTGCGCGCTGTTGTGGAAGTCGTCGTTCCACTGCGCATCGAAACCGCCGGGGCCGAGCAGGCTCGCCGTGTTGCGTTCGTTCTCGAGCACGAGATGAAGGTGGCGTGTGTCGCCCGCAACCGCCCGCACGCGGCGCGCGAGTTCGCGCAGCCACGCGTCGTCGCCGATCGCGTGCGCGGCGTCGATGCGCAGCCCGTCGAAACGGAATTCGTCGAGCCAGTACAGCGCATTCTCGATGAAGAACGCGCTCGTCTGCGGATGCGAAAAATCGATCGCGGGCCCCCACGCGGTCCGCCGGTCGTCGCGGAAGAAGGCGGGCGCGTAGCGCGGCAGCAGGTTGCCTTCGGGGCCGAAGTGGTTGTACACGACGTCGAGGAACACCTGCAGCTCGAGCCCGTGCGCGGTGTCGACGAGCGCCTTCAGTTCCTCGGGCCGCCCGTACGACGCATCGGGCGCGAACGGCTGCACACCGTCGTAGCCCCAGTTGCGCGAACCGGGGAACGCGTTGACGGGCATCAGCTCGACGGCGGTCACGCCGAGCGCGGCAATGGCCGGCAGCCGCCGCTCGACGCTCGCGTAGCCGCCGCATGCGCCGACATGCAACTCGTACAGCACCGTCTCGTGCCACGGCCGGCCGCGCCATGCGCCGTCGCGCCAGCGATACGACGCCGGATCGACGACCTGGCTCGGGCCGTCCACGCCGCCGGGCTGGAAGCGCGACGCCGGGTCGGGCACGGTGAAACCGTCGTCGAGGCGGTAGCGATACAGCGCGCCCGGGCCGCACGGCGCGACCGTCTCGAACCAGCCGTCGCCGACGGGTGTCATCGGGATCGTGTGTTCGCTGTCGTCGTGCAGTTCGACGGCGGCCGTGCGGCTGGCGGGCGCCCAAAACCGGAAGCGCGTGCGTTCGGCATCGACGCAGGTCGCGCCGAACGACGATTCGAACGCGTGCGTGCCGGTTGGACGGTCGGAACGGGATGTCATGGCGGTCCTCAGGAGGGCGGGTCGGGCGGCACGGCGGCCACCGCGATCGCGGCTGCATGCGCGGCGACGTCGAGCCCGTCGGCCGGCCAGTTGCGCGGGCCGGCGTCGGGCGTGGCCGTGTCGACCAGCACGCGATATTCGAGCACCGGCGCGGGCGGCGCGAACACGATCGTCTCGGACGACGCGTTCAGCATCACCAGCAGCGCCTCGGTGCGCCCGGTGCGGCCCGTGCCGACACGCCGCATCGTCAGCGCGCGGCGTTCGCGGTCCTGCCACGCGGGCACGGTCATCGCGGCGCCGCGCTCGTCGAACCAGTCGATCTCGGCCATGCCCGGTGCGGCGTCGCGGTCGCCCGACGGATAACCCGGCGCGGACATCACCGGATACATGCGCCGCAGCGCGGCGAGCCGCGACACGAAGCGCATCAGCGTCACGGCTTCGTCGCCGTGAGCGAGGTCCCAGTCGAGCCACGACAGCTCGTTATCCTGGCAATACGCGTTGTTGTTGCCGTGCT
This sequence comes from Burkholderia sp. 572, assembly GCF_040545135.1. Taxonomy (NCBI): domain Bacteria; kingdom Pseudomonadati; phylum Pseudomonadota; class Betaproteobacteria; order Burkholderiales; family Burkholderiaceae; genus Burkholderia; species Burkholderia sp. 572. Next base: position 92,141 of record NZ_JBEPLH010000019.1, read on the forward strand.
GCGTGCGGCCGAACTCGTCGCCGGCCACCAGCATCGGCGTGCCGAGCGCGGTGAACAGCGTCGCGAGCATCGAGCGCGCGACGCGCGCGCGCACCGCGCGGATCGCGGCATCGTCGGTGGGCCCTTCGGCGCCCCAGTTCGCGCTGCAGTTGTCGTCGCGGCCGTCGCGGTTGTCCTCGCCGTTCGCTTCGTTGTGTTTCGCCGAATACGAGACGAGATCGGCGAGCGTGAAGCCGTCGTGCGCGGTGACGAAATTGACCGATGCCCACGTATGGCGCCGCTGATGGTTGAACAGGTCGGCCGACCCGGCGAGCCGCGCGGCGAGCTCCGGCCGCTGGCCCGCGTCGCCGCGCCAGAAGCGCCGCACGGTGTCGCGAAAGCGGTCGTTCCACTCGGCGAAGCCGGGCGGGTGGCGGCCGAGCTGGTAGCCGCCGGGGCCGAGGTCCCACGGCTCGGTGATCAGCTTGCGCTGCGCGAGCACCGGGTCCTGCCGCAGCGCGTCGAAGAAGCCCGCGCCGGGATCGAAGCCGTGCGCCTCGCGCCCGAGCGTCACGCCGAGGTCGAAGCGGAAGCCGTCGACGTTGAACGCAGTGGCCCAGTAGCGCAGCGAATCCATCACCATCTGCACCACGCGCGGATGCGACAGGTTCAGCGTGTTGCCGCAGCCCGTCTCGTCGACATGAAAGCGCTGGTCGCCCGGCACGAGCCGGTAGTAGCTCGCGTTGTCGAGGCCGCGCCACGACAGCGTCGGGCCGAGCTCGTTGCCCTCGCACGTATGGTTGTAGACGACGTCGAGCACGACCTCGATGCCGGCCGCATGCAGCTGCCGGATCGCGATGCGCATCTCGTCGAGCCGCCGCGTCGCGAGATACGCGGGCTCCGGCGCGAAGAACGCGGCCGTGTCGTAGCCCCAGTAGTTGCGCAGCCCGCGGTTCACGAGCGCGCGCTGCTGCAGGAACGCGTGGACGGGCAGCAGCTCGACCGTCGTCACGCCGATCGACAGCAGGTGGTCGATGAACGCGGGATGCGCGAACGCCGAGAACGTGCCGCGTTCGGGCGGGCGCAACCCGGCGCGGCGCATCGACGTGCCGCGCACGTGGGTCTCGTAGATCACCGTGTTGCGCCACGACACGCGCGGGCGCCGGTCGGTGCTCCAGTCGAACGCCTCGTCGACCACCACGCACTTCGGCATCGCGGGCGCCGAATCGCGGCGGTCCATCGACAGGTCCGCGCGATTCGAATGGACGCGATAGCCGAACAGCGCGTCCGACCAGCGGAACTGGCCGACCAGCTTGCGCGCGTACGGGTCGAGCAGCAGCTTGGTGGAATTGAAGCGATGGCCGTGCTGCGGCTGGTACGGGCCGTCCGCGCGAAACCCGTACACGGTGCCCGGATGCGCGTTGGGCAGGTAGCCGTGCCACACCTCGTCGGTGCATTCGGGCAGGTCGAGGCGCGCGAGTTCCTTGCGGCCGGTCGGATCGAACACGCACAGCTGGATGCGCTGCGCGTGCGCGGAAAACACCGCGAAATTGGTTCCGAGGCCGTCCCAGGTCGCGCCGAGCGGATAGCTGCGGCCGGATTCGAGACGGGCGGGCAGGGCGGTCGGCATGGGGCGGATCTCCGTGTCGAGGGCGCGGGTAATCAGGCGGGGGCCAGCCACAGTGTCGCGAGCGGCGGAAGGCGCAGCAGTGCCGACCACGCCTCGCCGTGCGCGGGCACGGCCTCGGCCCACACGGCGCCGTCGTTGCCGGCGTTGGTGCCGCCGTACGGGGCGGCATCGGTGTTCAGCAGTTCGCGCCACTGCCCGGGGGCGGGCAGGCCGACGCGGTAGGCCGCGCGCGGCACCGGCGTGAAGTTGCAGACGGCGACCACGAGGTGCCCGGCGTCGTCGCGGCGCGCGAACGCGAACACGCTGTTGTCGCGGTCGTCGCCGATCAGCCAGGAGAAGCCGGCCGCGTGGCAGTCGAGCGCATGCAGTGCCGGTTCCGCCGCGTACGTGCGGTTCAGGTCGCGCACGAGCCGCTGCACGCCGCGATGCGCGGGCGCGTCGAGCAGGTCCCAGTGCGGCGTCGCGTCGTGCGCGAACTCGGCCCACTGCGCGAATTCGCTGCCCATGAACAGCAGTTTCTTGCCGGGGTGCGCCCACATGAAGCCGAAGTACGCGCGCAGCGTCGCGAGCCGCTGCCACGCGTCGCCCGGCATCTTCGCGACGAGCGAGCCCTTGCCGTGCACGACCTCGTCGTGCGACAGCGGCAGCACGAAGCGCTCGGAGAACGCGTAGACGAGCCCGAACGTCATCCGGTCGTGGTGATAGCGGCGGTGCACCGGGTCTTCGCGCAGGTACGCGAGCGTGTCGTGCATCCACCCCATGTTCCACTTGAAGTCGAAGCCGAGCCCGCCGTCGCCGGTCGGCGCGGTGACGCCCGGCCACGCGGTCGATTCCTCCGCGACGGTGACGACGCCGGCCGGCGCGGCCGCACCGTGCAGCGTGTCGTTCAGCATGCGCAGGAACGCGACCGATTCGAGGTTCTCGCGGCCGCCGTGCACGTTCGGCACCCATTCGCCTTCCTTGCGCGAATAGTCGCGGTACAGCATCGACGCGACCGCGTCGACGCGGATGCCGTCGACGTGATACCGGCGCGCCCACGCGAGCGCCGACGCGGCGAGGAACGCGCCGACTTCCGTACGCCCGACGTTGAACACGCAGGTGTGCCAGTCGGGATGCAAGCCTTCGCGCGGGTCGGCGTGCTCGTACAGTGCCGTGCCGTCGAACTGCGCAAGGCCATGCGGATCGTCGGGGAAATGCGCGGGAACCCAGTCGACGAGCACGCCGATGCCGGCCGCATGCGCGCGGTCGACGAAGCGCGCGAAGCCGTCGACCGGCCCGAAGCGCGCGGACGGCGCGAACTGCGCGAGCGGCTGGTAGCCCCACGACCCGCCGAACGGGTACTCGGCGATCGGCATGAACTCGATATGCGTGAAGCCCATGCCCCGCGCGTACGGAATCAGCCGCTCGGCGAGTTCGTCCCACGTCGCGCTGCGGTTCATCTCGTCGGGCACGCGTTGCCACGATTCCGGGTGCACCTCGTAGATCGACCACGGCACGCGATAGCGGTCGGCACGCGACCGCGCATGCATCCAGCCGTCGTCGTGCCACGCGAACGCGTCGAGCGCGGCGACGTCGGCGACGACCGACGCCGTGCGCGGCGGCGCCTCGGTCGCGCGCGCACAGGGGTCGGCCTTGTGCGGCAGCACGCGCCCGTCGGCCGCGCGCAGCTCGTACTTGTAGCACTCGCCCGCGCCGATGCCCGGCACGAACAGCTCCCACACGCCCGACGGCTGCCGCAGCCGCATCGGATGGCGGCGGCCGTCCCATGCGTTGAAATCGCCGACCACCGACACGCGCTGCGCGTTCGGCGCCCAGACCGCGAAGCGCACGCCGTCGGTGTCGTCGATGCGCAGCGGCGTCGCGCCGAGGCAGTCGAGCACCGCGGCCGGATCGCCGGCCGACAGGCGCGCGAGCGTCGCGTCGTCGAGCAGCGTGCCGAACGCGTACGCATCGTCGATCACCTGCCGCGCGTCCGGCCAGTCGACCGCGAGCAGGTAGTGCGGGGCGCCGCCGTTGCGCGCGATCGTTCCCGCGAAGCAGCCGGCGCGATCGACGCAGTCGAGCGTGCCGAGTTCGTCGCCGTCGGGCGACAGCACGTGCACGCCGGTCGCGCCGGGCAGCAGCGCGCGCACGACGGTGCGGCCGGTCTGCCCGTGCGGGCCGAGGCACGCGAACGGATCGGGATGACGTCCGGCGAGCAGCGCGTCGATGTCGGACCGTTCGAACAGCGTATCGGTCATCGCGTGCCTCCGTCGTCGGATGCGCCGCCGTCGTCGAGCAGCCGTTCGACCAGCGCCGCGAGCCCGCCGACCGGCACGCTCAGCCAGTCGGGGCGGTTCGCCGCTTCGTAGCACAGCTCGTAAGACGCCTTGTCGATCAGGAACAGCGCGAGCAGGCGGTCGGCGTAGCGCGGATCGACGAAGCGCGCGGGCGCGAGGTCGGCAGCCGCGCGATAGCAGTCGACGAAACGGTCGGCGGCGGCCTGCCCGAAGCGGTCGAACAGCGCACGCTTGCGGCCGGCTGCCTGCGGCGGCGCCTTCTCGATCGCGAACTGCGCGGTCGCGCTCACATACGACAGCGAGCGCAGCAGGCCCGCCACGTCGCGCAGCGGATGCGACTTCGCGCGGCGGCGCTCGAGCGGGCGCGCCGGCTCGCCTTCGAAGTCGATCAGCAGCGCGTCGCCCTGCACGTCGAGCACCTGCCCCAGATGGAAGTCGCCGTGAATCCGCATGCATTGCGCGTCGAGCGTGCGCGGCACGAGTGCGCCGAGGGCCCGCACGGCCGCGTCGCGCGATGCGAGCAGCGTGTCGGCCGCCGCGCGCATCGCGGGATCGAGCGCCTCGAGCCGCGTGTGCAGCACGTCGAGCGCCTGCTCGAACGACGCGATCGCGTCCGCGCACCAGCCGTCGACATGGCCGGGCGTCGCCCGCTCCGGCGCGAACGCGGGGTCGTCGGACGGCTGCGCGAGCGCGACGTGCAACTGGCCGAGCCGCGTGCCGATGATGCCGGCGAACGCCGCGTAGCCGAGCAGCGCCTCGGGTTCCTCGTCCGCTTCGTCGGTTTCGTCGTTGTCCGCGGCCGGCAGCGCGAGCTCGTCCACCGCGCGGCGCAGGAAGTCGAACGAGCGCGTCCACGCGTCGCCCTGGTTGTCCGCATAACGCTGCAGGATCGCGACCGTGTGCGGCGTGCCGTCCGGGTCGACGTGCACGACTTCGCCGGCGAGCGTCGCGGTGTTCGGGTAGCCGATCCGCGTCAGGTAGCGGCTCATTTCCGCTTCCGGATGCACGCCGTGCGCGACCTTGCGCACCAGCTTCAGCACGATCGCGTCGCCGATCACGAGCGAGCTGTTGCTCTGCTCGGCCGCGAGCCAGCGCACTTCGGCGTCGTCGCCGGGGTCGAGCGCGGCGAGCGCGTCTTCCGGTAGGAACGCGAGGCGGCCGCCGTCGGAGGTCGGCACCACGGCGCCGTCGCGCAGCTTGCGCAGCATCCCGCGTGCGAACGCCGGCAGCGCGAACGCGTCGGTCAGGTAGCCGATCGTGTGGCCGCGCCGCACGCGCGCGAGCGCGAGCTGCGTGAACAGCGGCTGCGAGGTCTCGCCGCCCCATGCGGCCGCGAGCGGCACGACGTAGCGTTCGACGTCGCGCTGCGCGCCCGCTTCGACCCAGGCCTCCGCATACTCGAACGGCTCGCCCGGCACCGGCGTGACGACGTTCAGCCTGGCTTCGCCGATCGTGCGGTCCTTCGACGCGAACCAGCGCCGCCGCGCGAGCCACGACGGCAGCGCATCGTGCGCGAGCGTGTGCAGCTGCTCGAGGTTCGGCCGCGCCTCGCCGCGCCGCATCACGAGCGTCACGTATTCGGGCAGCGCTTCCGCGTGCGGCTGCCGCCACGACGGCTCGCGGCCATGTTCGGCGAGCACGAACCACAGGAAGCCGTATGGCGGGAAGGTGAGGAGATACGGGAGCTGGCCGATCGGCGGAAACGGGGAATCCGACGTCATCTCGATCGGTACGCGGCCCGCGAACCCGGACAGGTCGAGTTCGACGGCCTGCGACGCGCGCGACAGGTTCGCGACGCACAGCACCGGATCGTGGCCGTCCAGCTCGCGCAGGTACGCGAGCACCTTGCGGTTCTCCGGGCGCAGGAAGCGGATCGTGCCGCGCCCGAACGCCTGCGACGCGCGGCGGGTCGACAGGATGCGGCGCGTCCAGTTCAGCAGCGAATGCGGGTCGCGCGTCTGCGCCTCGACGTTGACCGCGTCATAGCCGTACAGCGAGCCCATCACCGGCGGCAAGACGAGCAGTTCGGGGTCAGCGCGTGAGAAGCCGCCGTTGCGGTCCGACGACCACTGCATCGGCGTGCGCACGCCGTCGCGGTCGCCGAGATGGATGTTGTCGCCCATCCCGAGCTCGTCGCCGTAATAGATCACCGGCGTGCCGGGCATCGACAGCAGCAGCGAGTTGATCAGCTCGATGCGGCGCCGGTCGCGTTCCATCAGCGGCGCGAGCCGGCGCCGGATGCCGAGGTTCAGCCGCGCGCGCCGGTCGCTCGCGTAGGTCTGCCACAGCAGGTCGCGCTCGGAGTCGGTGACCATCTCGAGCGTCAGTTCGTCGTGGTTGCGCAGGAACACGGCCCACTGGTTGCTCGGCGCGAGCGCCGGCGTCTGCCGCATGATGTCGACGATCGGGAAACGGTCCTCGCTCGCGATCGACATGTAGATGCGCGGCATCAGCGGGAAGTGGAACGCCATGTGGCATTCGTTCTCGTCGCCGAAATACTCCTGCACGTCCTCCGGCCACTGGTTCGCTTCGGCGAGCAGCATCCGGTTCGGGTACTCGGCGTCGATCGTCGCGCGGATCTGCTTCAGGATCGCGTGCGTCTCGGGGAGGTTCTCGTTGTTCGTGCCTTCGCGCTCGACCAGATACGGCACCGCGTCGAGCCGCAGCCCGTCGATGCCGAGGTCGAGCCAGAAGCGCATCACCTGCAGCACCTCGCGCACGACGGCCGGGTTGTCGAAGTTCAGGTCGGGCTGGTGCGAATAGAAGCGGTGCCAGTAGTACTGGCCGGCGAGCGGGTCGTGGGTCCAGTTCGACGTTTCCGTATCGAGGAAGATGATCCGCGTGCCCGCGTATTTCGTGTCGGTGTCGGACCACACGTAGTAGTCGCGGTGGTTCGAGCCCGGTTTCGCGCGGCGCGCGCGCTGAAACCACGGATGCTGGTCCGACGTGTGGTTGATCACCAGCTCGGTGATCACGCGGATGCCGCGCGCATGGGCTTCGCGGATGAAGCGCCGCACGTCGGCGAGCGTGCCGTAGTCGGGATGCACGTCGCGGTAGTCGGCGATGTCGTAGCCGTCGTCGCGGCGCGGCGACGGGTAGAACGGCAGCAGCCAGATCGTGTCGACGCCGAGTTCGGCGATGTAGTCGAGCTTCGCGATCAGGCCGGGGAAATCGCCGATGCCGTCGTTGTTCGAGTCGTAGAACGACTTCACGTGCACCTGGTAGATGATCGCGTCCTTGTACCACAGCGGATCGTCCGCGCAGAGTGCCGGTGCGCGGCGGCGCGCGCGGCGCCGGCGCGGCGTGCCGGCCGGCTCGAGCGACGGGAACTGTGCGCGACGTACGTCGTCGAGGGAATCTTCGCGTTTCATCATCCATGGGCTCCCGAAATGGGCCGGGCGTCGCCCGGTTCGCGCGCCGCCGCCCGCGCGGCGCCTGGAGACGGCGTGAGCCGCCAGATCGCATACGGCCGCACGTGCGGATCGAGCGAGACGTACTGGCGATGCCCGCGCCAGGTTTGCGCGTGCGTGGCGTCCTGTTCGAGCGCGTCGAGCGGTTCGCCGTCGACGAGCCCGAAACCGCGCCACAGCGATGCGTCGAGCGTGAAGTTCGCGACCTGCGGATGCCACGGGTCGGTGCTGATCGCGACGGCGACCACGCTGTCGAACGCCGGCGTTGCCTTCACGAACACGAGCACCGCGTCGTTGTCCGCGTCGGCGAACGTGATGCCGAGATGCGTCTGCAGTGCCGGGTGAGCGCGTCGCGCGCGGTTCAGCCGCGCGATCTCGGCGCCGATGTGCGCGGCGCGGCGCCAGTCGCGCGCGCGCAGCTCGTACTTCTCCGCGTTCGCGTATTCCTCGCTGTCCGGCAGCGGCGCCGATTCGCCGAGCTCGAAGCCCGAGTACATGCCCCACGACCCGGCCAGCGTCGCCGCGAGCGCCGCGCGGATCACGAACTGCGTGCGCGGCGCGTTCTGCAGGTGGCGCGGGTTGATGTCGGGCGTGTTGACGAAGAAGTTCGGGCGGAAGAACTCGCGCGCGGGGCCGGCCGTCAGCTCGGTCAGGTAGTCGATGAATTCGCGCTTCGACTCGCGCCACGTGAAGTACGTGTACGACTGCGAGAAGCCGACTTTCGCGAGGCGATACATCATCCCCGGCCGCGTGAACGCCTCGGACAGGAACATGACGTCCGGATGCCGGCCGCGCACGTCGTCGATCATCCATGCCCAGAACGGCAGCGGCTTCGTGTGCGGGTTGTCGACGCGGAAGATCCGCACGCCCGCGTCGACCCAGAACAGGATCGCGTCGCGCAGCGCGAGCCACAGGTCGGGCAACGCATCGGGCGCGTAGAAATCGGGGTTCACGATGTCCTGGTAGCGCTTCGGCGGATTCTCCGCGAAGCGCAGCGAACCGTCGGGCCGCCACGCGAACCAGCCCGGATGCGCGGCGAGCCACGGATGGTCGGGCGAGCACTGGATCGCGAAATCGAGCGCGATCTCGAGCCCGTGACCGCGCGCGGCGTCGACCAGCGCGCGGAACGATTCGAGCGTGCCGAGCTGCGGATGCACGGCCGTGTGGCCGCCGTCCGGCGAGCCGATCGCATACGGGCTGCCGACGTCGTCGGGGCCGGCCGTCAGGCTGTTGTTGCGGCCCTTGCGCGCGGTCGTGCCGATCGGGTGGATCGGCGGGAAATACAGCACGTCGAAACCCATGTCGCGGATGCGCGGCAGGTGCGCGATCACGTCGTCGAACGTGCCGTGCCGGTCCGGATCGTCGCTCGCCGAGCGCGGAAACATCTCGTACCAGCTCGAGAAGCGCGCCGCGCGGCGCTCGACGTCGACCGGGAAGGGTGTCGTGTGCGTGACGAACGGGCGGTAGCGCAGCGCCGCGAACGCATCGGCGAGCGGCGCCGCGCCGAGTTGCGCGAGCCGCGCGTCGGCCGGCGCGTCCTTGAACCCGGCGGCCAGCTGTTCCATCCGCGCGAGCGCGCGCGCATCGAGCGGATCGGCGAGCCTGAGCGCGGTCGCGAGCAGCAGCTGCGCTTCGCGCAGTTCGAGCGTCACGTCCTGGCCGGCCGCGTCTTTCTTCGCGACATCGTCGACGAGCGACGCCCAGTCGTCGCGCCACGCGATCACGCGAAACTCATGGCGGCCGAGCCGGTCGAGCGTGACGCGTGCGTGCCAGCCGTCGTTCGGTTCGGCTTCGAACGGGATTTCGCGCCAGTCGTCGTCGCCGGCGGCGCGCCACTGCAGCGCGGCCGCGAGATGCGCGTGCCCGTCGGTGAAGATCGATGCATGGACGACGAGCGTCTCGCCGATCACGCGCTTGACCGCGAAGCGGCCGCCGTCGACCGACGGCTCGACGTGCTCGATCGCGATCCGGTCGGCCGCGAGCGCGGCGGACAGCGCGCCGCGCTCGCGCGCGGCGTCGGCGCGTGTCGTGGCGGGCGGGGCCGGCCACGCATGCAGCAGCGCGTATGCGCCGGGTTCGAGCGTGAACGGTTCGAGCGCGGCGGGCGGATTGGCTTGCGCACCGTCGTGCGTGACGACCCGCGTGAAGCCGCCCGGCACGCCGGGCAGGATCGTCGCGGGGTCGACCGTTGCCGCCGCGTCGAGATCGGGATTCAGGGCGATCAGCAGCGCGGCTTCGTCGTGTTCGAGCGACGGCCCGATGCCGCGCAGCAGCGCGGTCGCCGCCGCGCCGGGCGCGCTCAACTGCACGATCTCGCCGCGCGCGGCCGCGACGGGCGTGGCGCGGCGCCACGCGTTCGCATCGGCGATCGCACCGGACAGGTCGAAGCGCGCGCGCTCGAACGCGGCGCGGTAGCGCGCCGCATCGGCGTCGCGCGCCATCAGCGGCACCGTGACGCCGCGTTCGAAGCCCATCGGCACGAGCCAGCCGGTGCCGACGGCCGCGGCCGTCCACAGCGCGCGGCGATAGGCGCGGGCGACGGTATCGTCCGGCGCGTCGGGCCAGTCGTCGGCGAGGCGCGCGCCGTCGAACGCGTCGGGAAACGCGATCGGCGAGCCGATGCGCCGCAGCAGCCGGTGTTCGTCGACGAACCACGGCGCGCGCAGGTCCCACCAGCGTACCGATGAAAACACCGCGTCGAACCCGGTGCCTTCGAGCTGCGCGAGCGCGTCCCGCGCATGGCCGGGCACGCCCGCGAGCACCGCGACGTCCGGGCGCGCCCGGCGCAGCGCCGCGCGCCAGCCCGGCCACCAGTCGGCCGGCAGGTGATGCGGCGCGTCGACCAGGAAGCCGGCGGCACCCGCATCGGCGAATGCGCAGAGGTGCGCACACCACCACGCGGAAAGCCCGTCGCGTACCGCGTCGCTGTCGAGGTTCGCGTGGGCGACGTCCAGCGCGTGCGCGGTGCCGCGCGGATCGATCAGCGCGTCGTCGTGCGTGCGCTCGACGTACCAGTCCGGATGCTCGGCGCGTAGCGGGTTGTCGCGCGCGATGCGATCCGGCACGGCTTCGAGCAGCAGGCGCAGGCCGTGGCCGTGCGCGAGCTGCGCGAGCCGCGAGAAGGTTTCGAGTGCGCTTGCACGCGTCGCGAACGATCGGGCCGGACGCCGGAAATCGGCCACGTGACGCGGAAAGCCGGCGACGCTCGCGGCCCAGAAGCCGCCGACCAGCACGTGATCGAAGCCCATGCCCGCGATGTGCGCGAATGTCTGCGGCCATGCGTCGAGCGGCCCGACGAGGCGGGCGTCGCAGAAATAGATATGCGGGGCGAAGGTCGGCGTGGAGTCCATGGCGTGGCGCGGGGCGGGTGGCGGCAGTCGATAGCGCCGATGTGCCGCAACGCGCGTGCCCGCCTGGCGGTGTCCCGCCGGGCAAGGCGTGTGCGGGAAGCCGGCCGGTGCCGGGACTGTCGTTTTTACATGAACGCCGGGTACATGCATGCACTTACATGCGCGGTATCGAGCGGATATCCGTGCTGTCGCCCGTGCCGCGATCGTCGTCCGCGTCGGGCAGCGGCGCGCCGGGGTCGTAGCGCACCACGGCGCCGTGTTCGATCCGGTGCGCGAACGGCGGCGGCGGGTCGATCTCGTCGCCGAAGCGCGCGCGCACGAACGCGCGCAGCAGCGCCACGCGGGCATCGCGGGCGTGCGCGCCGCAGGTCGACGGGCCGTCGGCGAAGGTGGCGTCGCATTCGACGTCGTCGCCGTGGCGGGTGATCCGCAGATCGTCGACGCGGTCGAGTACCGTGCCGGCGTCGGCCCACGATGTCGATGGCGTGAACGGGGCATCGAGGTGCCGGAACGCGTCACAGGCGGCCGTCACGACGACGGTCGGCGTGACGGCGGTGAAGCGCAGCGTGTCTTCGTCGTCCACGCACAGTGCGCGGGCGCACCAGTAGTCGAGTGCCTGTCCGTCGAGGGCGTCGGTTCGCATGGGTGGGCTCCGTCCGGTCGAAACCGGCTCACCGCGCAAGCGACGTGCCCGCCGCGGGCGTCACGCGCATTCGCGCGACCGGCGGATAGTGGTCGGACGCATGCCGCGCGCGCACGCTGCGATGCACGGCCACGTCGGCCGGCAGCTCGCCCGGATGGGCCCGGATCGGGGCCAGCGAGAACACCGGGGCACACGGCCGGGAACGTGCGGGGCGCCGTCGGCCGTCGCGTCGGCGCGTGGCGAGTGTCGCGCGATCCCGAACGATCATCGCGCGTCGACGTCCCGGTCGCCGTCGATATGCTGCAGCAGCGCGTCGCAGCGTGCGCGCAGCGCCTGCAGTTCGGGCGAATCCGCATCGAGCCGCACGCGTTCGCCGCCGGCCGGATCGCCGTGCGCGACCGCGATGGCGTAGATGCCTTGCGCGATCGTCGTCGAGGCGTCCGCGATCTTGATTCGCTCGAGCCATCCGCATTCGGCGCGATGGCAGGCGAGCCATGCGCGCAGCGCGTCCACGAGCTGGCGGGTCGAGAGCCATGCGCCGGACCGCATGCGCGCGGCCAGCTGGCACGACACGAGATGGGAGAGCAGGTCGGCGCGGGTCACGCGAAGCTCCTTGACGCGGTATCGGGTTGACAGGTCCGTACGCAGGCGATGCTTTGCAGCGTTTCGCAGATGGCGGCGAATTCCGGTCCGCTGGTGCGCGAGAACGAAACCGAAATGTCGTCGGTGTCGGGATTGTCGTCCGACTGCTGGACGATGAACCGCTTCACGCGCACCCGGCCGGGGCCGAGCGCTTCGTGCAGCGTGCCGAGCGTCAGGCCGCCGCGCTCGACCACGAGCTGCAGCGTGCGTTGCTGGCGCTGCGCGATGAAGCGGCGCTCGAGCGGCTTCACGCCCGCGAGGATCGCGAGCACGATCGCCGTCGCGCCGACCGACGCAACCACCATGCCGCCGCCCGCGGCAAGGCCGACACCGGCCACTGCCCACAGGCTCGCGGCGGTCGTCAGCCCGCGCACGACTTCGCCGCGCAGCAGGATCGAGCCCGCGCCGAGAAAGCCGATGCCGGACACCACCTGCGCGGCGACCCGCGACGGGTCGAGCACAACGCCGTTTTGCCCGCGCACGTCTTCGAAGCCGAACGTCGACACCAGCATCACGAGCGCGGAGCCCACGCACACGAGCATGTGCGTGCGCAGCCCGGCGGCCCAGTTCAGGCGTTCGCGTTCGAGCCCTATCACGCTGCCGAGCAGCGCGGCCAGCAGCAGGCGTCCGAGAAGTTCGAGGTGGCCGATCATGATGGGAAATCCTTGCGGCCCGCGCGAGGCGGCCCGGAGCGGTCAAGACTGTCGATACCGGTCGATACGTAACGGGACGCAAGCCGCGTGCCGGCCGGGCACGGCGCGTGCGCACAAGGTTCGCCGCGCGCGCGGTGGTCACGCGGCGCGCATTTTTTGCATCGGAATCGCAGATAAGGACAGGAGGCCACCATGCAACATCAACAGGACGCACAGGTTCGCGACCCGTATCGCGGTCACGAAATCCTCGTCTGGGCCCGGCGCGACGAACGCGGCGCGTGGCGCGACGAGGTGCAGGTGTATGTCGGCGGCGCGCGCATCGAGCTGACCGTGCCGGAGCCGCCCGGCCCCGAATGGCTGACCGAGGTCGACGCGCTGCGCGCGGGCGTCGAGCGGGGTCGGTACCTGATCGACAAGCGCGTGGATGACGACTGACCGGCTTGGCGGTTGCGGTGACGGGTGTTCATCGTTGCATGCGCGGCCCGCGTGGAAGGAACCGGTGAGCGATCCGCGCGCGCCCTTTATGTTTACCGCTACGACCCCGATCGAGACGTGCGGTCGTCCTTGCAGCGCTGCTGGATCGACGCGAGTCCTGACGATCGCATGCTGCTCGTCATGAAAATGACGCGATCAGTCGTTGCAGCAAAGGTATTCGCGCCGTCCACCCGTCCATCCTGGAAGGCGGCATGGCGACGAAGCGCAACGGAGACGACTTCGATTGGTCGTAGTAGAAAATATTGTCGTCGCCGTACTCTAGTTCCCGAGGGGCCGCATCGTTAATCGTGCGCACCGCGAAATACCGCTCCGCCAGCACATCCCCTGCCGGCCCTATCACTTGGAGCCGAATTTCGTCGCCGTCGCCAAACGAGCGACGTGCCCCACATAGCTCGATTTTGTATTTCTCGCCACCGAACTCTTTCGTTCCTCCGTTAAGAGCCCGAGTATAGCTTTCGCAACCCTCGTATGATTTCCGCAATGTAAGAGACAGAATCGCCAGCGTCAAAACGAGCGCGATCACGATTAAATTTTTTCTGGTGACCTGCATATTTCACCCAGGCTTAATTTAATGGGATTTGTCAATTTAAGATATCGTAATTCGGAATATATCACAAAATCCTCTCCGCGATTATGCTTGATTCGCCAGTCGTTGTAGGTTTTGTTGAAAACAGGATAGTACACATCACACGACCTGAATTTCTTGACTAGACCTTTTCGCGTGTCGATCGGTTTATCCAGGAAATCATCGATCAGATACTTCCATTTGATCTTCGACTCAACCTCGATGGAGTTGCCAAGATTCGAATTGACGCCGCCTCGATACAGAAGCTCCCTGATTCTTCCTCCGTTCGTAATAACCATGGCATTCTTATTCCAGTGTCCCAGGTACTGGCTACTTGATGGCGACTTCTCGTCATTGAAGGAATAGCTATCTTTTATGTACGCATAGATATGTGTTATGGATGCGGTCAAGTCGATGCAGTAGGATTTGGTTTTTTCATGATTATCGTATTTGTAATATCTGTCTCCGGAAAACTACGCACGCCCAATGGCGGCATAGATGTTGAAGTTCGCCAGAGCAGCCGTCAAATCTGTCGGTGCATACGGGAGACCTCCTGTCGTGTCGAAGCTGGACACGTTAACGAGCTGAAATTGCCATTTTCTGCAAAATTCGACGAGATTATCTTTGTCACCGACCGTCTGAAAATCGAAAGCTACCGAAGATGCGAATTTTTCTTTCACCACATGCCGCAGCATATCTCTCAACCTTGCTCTGGCATTTTCATTGTAGATATTTTTCGAGATAAGCTCGTCATACCGCTTTTTGACTTTCCCAAACTTGAGGGCCCAGTCAAGGGTGACGGTGGCATTGTCAAACGGCTGGTCCGTTTTGAAGCTGTTGTCCCAAACGTGCTTGGGGCCACTGAACCATCGTCTGGCGAGCCTGGCCGCAACAGGCCACTTCATTCGTTTCATCGCCTCAGGAACATCCAGCAGGTCGAAGGGAGGGGGATGCTCGCAATCTTCGGCGTCGGCTGGCTCGGACGACTTGCGAGGCGATGCTTGCGTGGGTGGAGGCGTCGTTGCTGGATCAGGCGCTTTCAGCGCCTCGGGTTTTGCTGGTTTGGACTCGGGAGGCTTGAGGGGCTTGGGTTCACCCGGAGCAAGCTTGTCCATGCAAACCCCGTGCGGTGTATTCAAGGGAACACACCCGCTGACGCCAGCGTATTCCTTCCACTTCGGCAATGAGAATGGGATCGATGATGTCTTGATTTCATAATGCGGCACTTTCTTTACGTCCGGCATAGGGCTTCTGATAGTGATCTTTGAAATAGACGGGGAAAGAATTAATCCATACCCCAAAAAATCGAGCGGAAAAAAATGAAAACAACTGTCACATCATCCTGCGTACTAGACCGGCGTAAAGAAACGGACAGCCCTCGCAGGAGACGAACGGCAGCGCATTCCTGCTGCCTCAGCGTTTCCGCTTTGACTTGCTGATAGATGCAGGCGGCTCCTGTCAGCGTGTCGGCAACGCCTATTCGTTCATCGAAACTCGTCTAGTCTACCGGGATGCGGAATCGCGGCCACTGATGTCAGGGGAAGTGATCTTGTAATAGATCGGCGAATTAAATAATCGCGTCTACTCGCGAATCGCTAATTATGTTTCTCGCATGCGTGAAATTCACGGTTTCACAGATATTCGCGTGTGGTCATTATTTGTTGGCAAAAACGCGCAGGCGTCGCTCGCAGTGAGCGTTGATCCTGACGTTGTACGCATCACGCTCTTTGTGCCTACCGCGAAGCCCGACGTGAATGCCGGACAATTGTGCGCAATTGCTGCACCGCCCGTCGTGTAGCCCCGTTGTCAGCGCCGACAGGCCGGCCGACGCCTACGGCCGCGCCGCGATCTCGTCGAGATGCCACAGCAGATCGGCCGGATCGTCGTACACGCGCAGCGCGCCCGCGCGTTCCAGCTCGTCGCTGCCGTAACCGCCCGACAGCAGCCCGACGCCGAGCGAGCGGCAGCGGCTCGCGGCGAGCATGTCCCAGATGCTGTCGCCGACCACGACCGTGTGTTCGATCGGCACGTTCAGTTGCGCGGCGGCCGTCAGGAACAGGTCGGGGTCGGGCTTCGCGTACTTGACCTGGTCGCGCGTGACCACGACCTGCTTCGCCGGATCGACGCCGAGCGCCTCGAGATTGATGGCGGCCGTTTCCATTCGTCCGCTGGTCGCGATCGCCCAGCGGATGCCCGCCGCCGACAGCGCGGCGAGCAATTCGCGCGCGCCGGGCAGCGGCCGGACCTGCGCGCGCAGCCGCTGGTACGCGGCCGCATGCAGGCGGGCAAGGCGCTCGACGCGCTCGGCGTCGAGGTTGCCCGACGTCTCCCGCAGCAGCTGATTCAGGAACAGGCCGCCGCTCATGCCGATCTTGCGGTGGATGCGCCACACCGACAGTTCGATGCCTTCGGCATCGAGCGCCTCCTTCCACGCGAGCACGTGCTGATAGACGCTGTCGACGAGCGTGCCGTCGAGATCGAACAGAAATGACGTTTCAATGCGCATGTGAATCTCCTGGCTCGCCGGGGGCGAGCGGACAAAGGTCGAGCGAACGGGTCGTGAAAGCGTGCCGCACATTATCGGCGCAAGGCCATGTCATGACCATGTCCCGCGGCCACCCCGCGCCGCGCCGCGTCAGGCGCCGCTGGTACAATCGCGGCGATCGCCGGGCCGGGTTCTCCGCGCCGCGCGCCCCCAACCCTCGTCTCGTCGAATCCACGTATGGCAACACCGGACGCAGTCAGTTCCAGGCACTCGTGGTGGGGCGTACTGGCCCTGGCCCTCACCGCCTTCATTTTCAATACCACCGAATTCGTGCCCGTCGCGCTGCTCAGCGCGATCGGCGACAGCCTGCACATGCAGGCGACCGACGTCGGCCTGATGCTGACGATCTATGCGTGGGCGGTGGCCGTCGTGTCCCTGCCGCTGACGCTGGCCACGCGCCATGTCGAGCGCCGCAAGCTGCTGTCGGTGGCGTTGCTGGTGTTCATCGGCAGCCATGTCGTGACCGGCGTCGCGTGGAACTTCGCGGTGCTGATGGTCGGCCGGCTGGGCATCGCGTGCGCGCACGCGGTGTTCTGGTCGATTTCCGTGCCGCTGGCCGTGCGCCTCGCGCCGAGCGACCGGAAAAGCCGTGCGCTCAGCCTTCTGGCGATGGGCACGGCGATCGCGATGGTGGCCGGCATTCCGCTCGGGCGCGTGGTGGGCGAGACGTTCGGCTGGCGGGTCACGTTCCTGATCATCGCCGGCGCGGCGGCCGTCGCGTTGCTGCTGCTGCGCGCCACGTTGCCGGTATCGCCGAGCCAGGGCGCGGGGTCGCTCGGCAGCGTCGGCGTGTTCCTGCGCAGGCCCGCGCTGGTGGCGCTGTACGCGATCACCGTGCTCGTCGTGTCCGCGCACTTCACGTCGTACACGTACATCGAGCCCTTCGTCCAGAGCGTCAACCACGCGAGCAGCAGCCGGATCACGTATGTGCTGATCCTGTTCGGCATCGCCGGCATACCGGCGGCGATCTGCTTCAACCGCATCTATCCGCACCGTCCCGACGACTTCCTGCTCGGGTCGATCGTCGCGCTCGCGGGATGCCTGCTGATCCTGTTCCCGTGCGCGCTGAACATCGTCACGCTGTCCGTGCATACGCTGGTGTGGGGCGGGGCGATCGTCTGTTTCGGCCTGGCCATGCAGGCGTGGGTGCTGAAGCTGGCGCCGGAGGGAACCGACCTCGCGGTGTCGATCTTCTCGGGGCTGTACAACGTCGGCATCGGCGCGGGCGCGCTGATCGGCAACCATATCGCCGGCGACTTCGGGCTGCCGTGGGTCGGCACCTTTGGCGGCGTGGTCGGCGCGGTCGCGGTCGGGATCGCGTGGCTCGCGTTGCGACTTCACGCGAAACGGGCGGACGCGGAGCCGACAGCGGCCACCGGCGGGTAGCGACGGCGGCCCGGCCCGGGGCATTTGCTTTCCGCACGAACAGGGATGGGCGAACCGACGGCGCGCAGGCAAGGCGGCAAGTCGCGTGCGCGTGGCGCGGTTGCCCTGCCACGGGTGGCCGCGCCCTTCGTCGCAAGACACGCGAAACACCGGCAAATTGCGGCATCATGGTGCCGCCGCACCCGCACGCGGTGCCCGATATTCGACTGGAGACCCTGC
Organism: Burkholderia sp. 572; assembly: GCF_040545135.1. Classification (NCBI taxonomy): domain Bacteria; kingdom Pseudomonadati; phylum Pseudomonadota; class Betaproteobacteria; order Burkholderiales; family Burkholderiaceae; genus Burkholderia; species Burkholderia sp. 572. The sequence goes on from NZ_JBEPLH010000019.1 coordinate 109,937, forward strand.
ATGCCGATAGCCCGGATTGAAACCCGCGACGCGATGGGCGACCCCGACGAGGTCTATCTGAACCCCGGCCACGTGCTGTGGATGTCGCTGCCGACCGCCGCGCAGCGGCGGCCGGGCGGCATGGCCATCCGCGTGGACGACCGCGTGAAGGGAGGTGCATTGCTGATGGCCGACCAGCCGCCGGCCGCCCGGCTCCTTCAGGATCTCGGCCCGTTCGTGACGGTGACGCTGGCAAACCCGTCGTCCGACTATCCGGACGGTCTCGTGCATGTCCGCGCGCATGCGATCGTCAAGATCGCGACGGACGACCACGACAAGCCGCTCGCCGAGCGTACGCTCGGCTGGGTTCACGTCCGCGACGGCTCGGCGTTCAAGGTCAGGGATTACGCCGGCGTGGCCGCGTTATGGCAGGCGTCGGTCGCGGCGGCGTCATGAACCTGTCCGTCTCCGACATCACGCCGGAGGAGCTCCGGCTGTTCGGCGACATCGTCGCCCGCCTGGAAGAACTGGGGCCGGTCGTCGACGTACGGACGGTCGTGCTGCCCGCGATCACGCAACTGATCCGCGCGGATTTCGCCGCGTCGTTCGATTGCGACGAACACACCGGCCTGTGGCGCAACGGGTTCGCGTACAACGTCGATCCGCTGCAGATCGCACGGTACGAAGCGTGGTTCCAGCATATCGACCCGGTCACGTCGCAACTGCGCGCGCGCCGCGTCGCGACCTGCGTCGACGAGGTGGTGAGCCGGCGCGAGCTGGAACGAACCGAGTTCTACAACGATTTCCTGCGCCGCGAAGGCATGCATCACGGCATCAACGTCTATGCGCTCGACGGCGCGACGCACGTCGGCGACCTGCGCATCTGGCGCGCGCAAGGGCGGCCGGATTTCACCGAGCGCGACAAGCTGCTGCTGAACGGCATCGAGCCGTTTTTCCGGCGCGCGCTGCTGCGGCGGCGCCACGCGTGCGCGGGGCTGACCGAACGCGAGAGCGACGTCGCGCGGCTCGTCGCCGCCGGTTATACCGACAAGGACGTCGCGCGCACGCTCGGCATCGGGCTGTCGACGGTCCGCACGCATCTGCGGCGCGTGATGGCGAAGAAGGGCGTCGCCAACCGCGCGAGCCTGGCCGCCGCGCTGGCGTGACCGGCGGCACGCCGTCGGCCGGGGTCATCCATTGTGATGATGGCCGTCAAAATCGGCACACCCTACCTTGTAGCGATCCCCCGTGACGAGGAACGACGACGATGGCCACCATGGAAACCCTGACGCTCACCGAAGCCCGGAACGCGATCCTGCGCCGGGCGTTTTCCTGTGTCGAGTACGCGTACGCGCTGATCGAGCGGCACGCACGCTGGCGCTACCTGAACGGTTTCACGTGCGTCGACGAGGCGCGGCTGCTCGCCGAAGCGGCCCGCTGCGACCGCGACCTCGCGACGTCGGCCACCCCGCACGCGCTGCTGGGCCTGCCGATCGCGATCAAGGACAACATCGACACCGCCTGCCTGCCGACCGGCAACGGCACGCTGGCGCTGCACAACCGCGTGCCGCCGCAGCACGCGCCGGTCGTGGCGCGGCTGCTCGCGCACGGGGCGCTGATCGCGGGCAAGGCCAACCTGCACGAGCTGGCATTCGGCGTGTCGGGCAACAACCGCGTCACGGGCGCGGTACGCAACCCGTACGATTTCAACCGGATTCCGGGCGGCAGCAGCAGCGGCTCGGGCGCGCTGGTCGGCGCGGGCGTGGTGCCCGCCGCGCTCGGAACGGACACCGGCGGCTCGGTCCGGATTCCGGCCGCGCTGTGCGGCGCCGTCGGCCTGCGGCCGACCGTGGGGCGCTACCCGTCGGGCGGCGTGGCGCCGATCTCGCGCACGCGCGACACCGTCGGCCCGATCGCGCGGTCGGTCGAGGACATCGCGCTGCTCGACGCGATCCTGTCCGGCACCGGCGCGCCGACGTCGATGCCGGCACGCAGCGCGTCGCGCCCCGTGCGCCTGGCCGTCCCGCGCACGACGTTCTGGCGCGGCCTCGCGCCGGACGTCGACGCGGTCGCGAATGCCGCGGTGGCGAAGCTGGAGCAGGCGGGATTCGAATGTGTCGACCTCGACCTGAACGACTATCCGGGGTTCTTCGACGACGAGCCGGCCGTCATCGCGATGTACGAGTTCCGTTCGTCGATGCACGCGTACCTGGTCGAGAACGGCTACGACCTGTCGGTCGACGACATCGTCGCGAACGTGGGGAGCCCGGACGTCGCGAGGATCGCCCGCCATGTCACCGGCCCCGACGGGATCGGCGAAGCGGCCTACCGCACCGCGCTCGACCGGCGTACGCGTTCGCGTGCCGCGTATCGGCAGTGCCTCGCCGACAGCGGCGCCGACGCGCTGGTCTTTCCGACGACGATCGCCACCGCGTGCCCGATCCCGGCGGGCGACACGATGATGCTCAACGGCGAAACCGCTTCGGTGTTCTCGACCTACATCCGCAATACCGAGCCGGGCAGCAATGCCGGCGTGCCGGGCATGACCGTCCCGGCCGGCCTGACGGCGGAGGGGCTGCCGGTCGGCCTCGCACTGGACGGCGCGGCCGGCACCGATCGCGAACTCATCGCGGTCGCGCTGGAGGTCGAGCGGGTGCTCGGGCGACTGCCGGCGCCGGACGACGGGTTCGGGGTCGAGGGCAGGTTGGGCGGTTATCCGGGCTGATGCCATGTCGCCGCGCCGGGGACGCGGACGGGGCGGCGGCTGAATCGCCGAAGCCGGCGGCGCTCGCCGCGAAGCCGGCTTCGTCATGCACGACCGGCGGATTCCCGTGACGCCGAACGGCCGTGGATCGGCACCTTGGGCGGTGGGGGCGGCGCGGTCGGGATCGCGTGGTTCACGTCGCGGCCGCACGAGAGGCGGGCGGGGGCGCAGGCGCCACCGCCGCACGCAGTATCAATGCGCGCCGGCGTTCGTGATTCCCGCCGCATCGAGCTGCCTGAGCTTCGCGTACAGCGTGGTGCGCGAGATGCCCAGTTGCCGCGCGGCGGCCGACACATTGCCGTCGTGCTCGTCGACCGCCCGGCGGATCGCGTCGAGCGACTGCTCGTGCAGGCTCGCCTGCGGGCTGGCGGCCGGTGCGGTGCCGCACACGTCGGCGGCGTCGTCCAGCGCATCGGATTGCCGCCTCATCGTCGCCCGGTCGAGCGGTGCGCGCACGGCCCGTACCCAGACGTGGCTGCCGTCGTCGCGCGCGATCCGCTGCGGCGTACGCGCCGGTGTCAGCAAACGACGCTGCTGCGCGGGCGTCGCGCCGGGAAAGAGTTGCCGGAGATCGTGTGGTTCGATCGGCCCGGCAGGCGCGAGCTCGAGCATCTGCCGCGCGAGCCGGCTCGCCGCGCGCACGCGGCCTGCCGCGTCGAGTGCGACGACGCCCGCGAGCGGTGTGCCGAGCCAGCGCGGATCGTACTGCACCTGCAGCAGATGGCAGTCGCGCAGCATCGCATACAGCCGCTGCTCGGCGGACAGTGCCGCATGCCGGAACTGCTCGCGCAACTGCACGACGTTGCGCCGGCCGACGCCGGTGATGTCCAGCGCGCCGATCACTTCCCCGTCGAAACCGACCAGCGGCACCGCGAGACAGAACACGCGCGAGAATTCGTCGAGATAGTGCTGGGCGCCCGCGACGACCGCCTCGGTGCCGTCGTGAATCACGCAGCTCGGCGCGGTCGTGCCGATGTTCGGCTCGACGATCCGGCGCCCGGCGACGATCGGCGTCAGCAGCGTGTCGTCGCAATGCGGGCTGCGCCGCGCGTGGATGATCGTGCCGCGCGGATTGACGCAGAAGATCGTCCACTCGCTGCCGCCGAACGCGGCCCACAGCTGCTCGATTTCCTGCGCGACGCAGCGGGTCAGCCGGCGGTCCGCGCGCGATTCGTCGAGTTCGCGCTGCATTTCGTAGCGGGCGGTTTGCCACGGCCGGAGCCCGGCGTCGCGCGAACGCAGCCACGAGCGCGCGACGCCAGCCGGCAACGCCGTTTCCGGCAGCGGTTCGCCCGCCGCGAAGCGGGCGCGGAGCCGGTCGAGGTCGACCGGCCGTGCAGGGGAATCGGGGGCTGTATTCACGCTGCGCTCCAGTTGGGTCGAAGGTTCGGGCCGGACGTGCCGGTCCGCGTGTCGCGCGAATGCGTAATATAGCCCGGCGCCCGCGGCGCGGTATTTTCGCGGCGGCTACGCCGCCGTACGAGGCCCATGCGCGCCCCCGGTCGCGATTTACCCCGCGACCGGGGGCGTGTCGCCGCTCAATGCGGCAAACGCAGGATCGGCTTGAGCGTGATGCCGCTGCTGCTGTCCTCCGCGGCCTGGTTGATCTGTTCGAGCGGATAGAACTTCACCAGCCGGTCGAACGGAAACCGCCCCTGGAGATGCAGCTGGACGAGCTGAGGAATGAACGTCTGCGGCACGCTGTCGCCTTCGACGATGCCGCGGATCGAACGGCCGCCGAGCAGCAGGTTGTTGACGTCGAATTCCGCCTTCGTCCCGAGCTTCGGCGCGCCGACCACGCCTATCGTGCCGCGCGAGCCGAGCGCTTCGATTCCCTGCGACAGCACGGCGGGCAGCCCGGTCGATTCGAGCGCGTAGTCGACCCCGCCGCCGGTGATCTGGCGGATCGCGTCGACGACATCGACTTCCTTGCTGTTGATCGTATGCGTTGCGCCCAGCTCCAGCGCCAGCGCGAGCCGCGACGGCACGATGTCGACGGCGATGATGGTCGTCGCGCCGGCGACGCGCGCGGCCATCACGGCGCTCATGCCGACCGCGCCCGCGCCGAAGCTTGCGAAACTGCTGCCGGCACGTACGGCGAGTGAATTGATCACCGCGCCGGCGCCGGTCTGGATCCCGCAGCCGAGCGGCCCGAGCAGTTCGAGCGGGGCTTCCGGCGGCACCTTGATCGCGTTGTTCTCGCGCGCGAGCGCATAGCTGGCGAACGACGACTGCGCGAAGAAATGATCGTGCAGCGGCTGCCCGTGTTCGTCGCGGATCGCGGTCTGTCCGTCGGCGTCGGCGCCGCCGAAATTCAGCCCGAAGAAGTGCCGGCAATACGCGCCGTGGCCGCCGACACAGGACGGGCAGTGGCCGCACGCGCCGTAGGTGAGCACTACGTGATCGCCCACGGCGAGCGTCTTCACGTTCGGGCCGACCGCCTCGACCACGCCGGCGCCCTCGTGACCGAGCACGGCCGGCAGCGGCACCGGATAGTACTGGTCGCGCACGATCAGGTCGGTGTGGCACAGGCCCGTCGCGACGACGCGCACCCGCACCTCGTCGCCGCGCGGCGCGCGCAGGCGGGCGGATTCGATCGAGAAGGGCGCTCCGGCCGCGCGCGCGACGGCCGCGGTGACGACGCGGGAATCGTTTTCCGTGTACATGTTCGGTCTCCTTGTCAAATCGGATACAGCGGCGCTTCACCCTTGATCGTCAGCCACTGCCACTGCGTGAACTCCTCCCAGTTTGCCGCGCCGCCGATGCTCGAACCGTTGCCCGATGCGCCGACGCCGCCGAACGGGTTGATCACTTCGTCGTTGACCGTCTGGTCGTTGATGTGGAGCAGCCCGGTGTTCAGGCGCTCGCCGACCCGGAGCGCCCGGCCGACGTCGGCGGACAGGATCGCCGTCGACAGCCCGTATTCGGTGCGGTTCGCGAGCGCGATGGCGTCCTCGTCCGTATCGAACGGCACGACGACCGCGACCGGCCCGAAAATCTCCTCGTCGAACGCCGGGTTGCCCGGCGCGACGCCGCTCAGCACGGTCGGCTCGAAGAACAGGTCGCGATGGCCGCCGCCCGTCTCGACGCGCGCGCCCGCGCGACGGGCCGCGTCCACCAGGCTCGCCGCATGGTCGAGCTGTGCGGCATTGATCAGCGGCCCGAGGCCGACGTCCGCGCTCGCGGGATCGCCGACGCGCAGGCTTCGCGCCTTCTCGACGAGCTTCGCGACGAAGCGGTCGTGAATGCCGCGCTGCACGAGCACGCGGCCGGTCGCCATGCAGATCTGGCCTTGATGCAGATACGCCCCCCACGCGGTATTGGCGACGGCGCGCTCGAGGTCGGCGTCGTCGAGCACGATCAGCGAGTTCTTGCCGCCGAGCTCGAGCGACACCTTCTTCAGGTGGCGGCCGGCCGCTTCGCCGACCTTGCGCCCGGCCGCGGTGGAACCGGTGAACTGGATCATCGCGATGTGCGGATCGGCAACCAGTGCGGCGCCGGCCGCGCCGTCGCCGGGCAGCACGTGCAGCACGCCTTCCGGCAGGCCGGCGAGCTCGAACACGCGGGCGATCGCGACGCCGCCGCACACGGCGGTACGCGGATCGGGCTTCAGCACGACCGCGTTACCGAGCGCGAGCGCGGGCGCGACCGCGCGCATCGCGAGGTACAGCGGGAAGTTGAACGGCGAGATCACCCCGACCACGCCTCGAGGGCGGCGGCGCGCGAGCGACAGCCGGCCGGCCGCCGACGGCAGCACTTCGCCGGCCGCGCGCGACGGCAGCCCGGCTGCTTCGTGCAGCGCCTTGATCGTGACCGACGTTTCGAACGACGCCTTCGCGCGCGTCGAGCCGCTTTCGCGCACGAGCCAGTCGACGATCGCATCGAAGTGAGTTTCCGCGACGGCGGCCGCGCGGCGCAGGACCGCCGCGCGCTCGTCGTACGGCAGGCCGAACCACGCGGGCTGCGCTCGGTGCGCGGCGGCTGACGCTTCGGCCACCGCTGCGCCGTCCGCGAGGCCGAGGCGGCCGAGCGTGTTGCCGGTCGCGGGTTCGATCACGTCGGCCGCGTGCGGGCTGGCGTGCCAGCGTCCGTTGAAAGTCTTGCCGTGCCAGATGTCGGCGTCGAACAGTGCCGTGTTGCTGCTGCTATCCATGTACGCTCCTGAGGAAATTCCGACCCGCCGGATCGGGCCTTGCATCGTCCCGACCGGCATGCGCGCGAGGGTAGGCGGGCGCGGCGAAGCGGGGCTATCCGGGTTTCTTCCCACCCGCGGAGGGCGCGTGAAATGGGGGGCGTCTGCGAATTTGTGTGCGGAAACTGAACAGTCGTCGTGCGGATTGGTGCCGCACGCCGTCTGGGGGATTCGGCAGGTTATGGCAGGTTATGGCAGGTGTAGTGCGACGTGCGCTGCGTCTGAAGGCTCGGCGCGCAAACCTGTGGGAAGACACCTGAGCTCACGCTTCGTCGGAGCGGTAGTTGGTGACCCGCAAGGGGGTCGTGTTTGCGCAAAACGGACATTCGAAGCATTCGCCACGAACGTTGCACCGCATAGCGGTGCCTATCCCGGTGCTAGCGCGTTAAAGCTTCCATGGTTTGGACAATACGGCCAAACTTGTCATTGCCCTCAAAGGCCGCACAGGTCCGTGCGTATACCTGTTCCTTCCCGTCATTCTTGGAAAAAAATACTTCCGCGCAATCGCAGCGTAAGGTTGCCACCTTTGCATGAGTCTGGGTATCGCTTAACGTCGCGACCCAGCAACTATCGGCACATCCACAGCTACCGTAGGCAAGTACTTGATGGCGTCGGTGCCAAGGCAACGGCTCGGTCCTCACGCCTTGCGCTCCAACCTTTGACAAGAATAAGAGCGCGAGCAAACACACGGCCGTGCGCGTTCTATTGCGGTTCATGTCTATAACCATCGAGATTTGATTTTACTAATAGTGACCTGCGGCGGGATTTTGCAGCCACGCCCGATGAGTATCTTGGCCTCGGCGCGACTGCGGATTCCTTCCCGATTAAATCGCTTCTCCCGCAGCGTGCCGTTGGAACCTTCAGCGGAGTCGTTCTGCCAAGGGCGGCAAGAACGGACACAGCGTGTACGATCTGATCTTCAAGAAAACCATCCAAGGAGAGAGGAATGAGTCCGGAACAGGCCCGAGCCGAAGAAACCCAGGCGATGGAGCGCATGGTGGCCGCCACGCTGCGCGTGCAGAGTACGTTCGCCTCGATGCAGAAGCAATTTCCGCCGCAAGGCAGCGGCGAGCCATCGCCGTTCGCGCTGCAAACCTTTGATGCCGCCCTGCAGGAACTTGAAGACGCACAGGCCGCGTTCGATGCGCTGCTGAACGATCTGATCGACGGTAACCGCTAAAGGCTACGCCCTTATCTGCACCGATTGTCGACGATCTAAAAAGCTGTGTCGAACGGCCGCTTGAATCCATCGCCGACGGCGGCCGGCCGCCGGTCTGTGACGCATGACCGGCGCAGATCGACCCGAAGCGGTCCTTCAATGCATCCCGACGCAGACGTTCAAATTGCGCAGCACTGGCTCTGAATCGATGAACACGCTCGATTGCGGCTCAGGGCTTCAAGAGGTCGGCCCAAGTACTGTCATCGGACTGCGGGCCGTCACCGGAACTCTCCTGATCCGTCGAGAGCTTGAGCTTCTGAATGATGGCATCTACCAAATCCGAGTCGGCGTCGGCGGTGTGGCTGGATACCAAGCCAAGGTAGAACTTGTTCACATCGTCGTCTTCGATGATCCACCCAACCTGATTGTTCGTGACGGCCGTCTTAAATAGCGCATTCACCTCATCTGTCGAAAAGTGGCCGTCAAACTTCTGAAGCTCCTTGATGACGGCATGAGTAGTCGCAAAGTTGGGGCTCATTTCGAGCTCCTTGATCGCTGCCTCTTTTTCATCATTCTGCTCTTTCGAAAGCTCCGACTTGAATTCATCCTGTGATCCGAAGTGGATCTTTAAAACCTTCGACATGTCGCTGCTCTGGATGTCACCCAATTCGGACGTTGCTTTGACTGCGGCGGTACCGTGCGCTTCCGTTTGGTCTTTCGCCTTCTTTGGCCCTTGGGCCCCCGCCTTCTCTTTTGCATCCGCTTCCTTAGGAGCTTCGGCCTTCGCAAGGATCTTTGTGTAGTGGTCAAGGACACCCTTGATCGTCTCAAAGACGTATAGAGCCTTTCCGCCTTTGCGCGTTGCCCATTCGCGCTTCAGGAATGCGTTCGGATAGACAGCGCTGTCGCTCCCTTCGAACGCAGACATGTAGTCGCCATCTCTAGAGACAATATAGAGATCTGTGTCGGGCAACTTCTCCAGCAGCATTTCCCAGTTGTATTGATCACCCAAGCTACCGTTTTTCCCCGGAGGATTGCCTCTTTCAGCACGCACCTTGCCTCGCGCAAAAATTGCGTCATCGTGTTCGTGACGCTTGGCGAGGCTGTATAGGAAACTCAGCCAGACGTCCACGTCGAGCTCGAGGAGGCGCGCCTTAGCCGTGGCCTGCGCAATGAGGTGGTCGCGGGCTTGCTTGGCATCCGCGATCGCCGTTGCATAGGTCTCGGCCGTCGCCATCGATAGCATATGGCGCGGGATAGCTACATTAAGCGAGATCTTCTTAAACTCGTTGACGGCGGTGTTCAGCTTCACATCACGGTTGCGCTCAATCTCCTCAGATACCTGCTGTGGGAGGTGAAGCACGATATGTTTGTCCACGATCTCGATCATCAACTCCTCCAAACTCTCAAGGTCGTCCTTGGAGTGATGATAGAAACTGAGATAGATGTTCGTATCGATGAACAAGTGCATTGCCATGACCAACTCCCCCGCGATGTTTTTTGTGATATTGCCACGGCCCTCGGTTGTGAGGCGTCTTCAATTTCAACGGAATTTTGTTGCCTAGAATTGTCGACGATCTATCCAATGGCCTCGAATGACCGCTCCTGGCCGACAGCGCCCGTCAGCCTCTGATGAACAACGGACATCGACAACGAACGTCGACACCCGCCAACCCAATTCCTTCCGGTTGTTCGCGGAAACCGACGCCGAAGCTGAAGCCCGGACGGCCAGCCCCACCATTTTTCCCGTCAGGAAAACCCTGATCGACTCGGCAGGCCGCCGGTTTCAGGCCGTTTTCCCGCCGCCGCAAGCCGCCGCAGTGCGCCCCCGTCCAAACCGTACCCCGCACCCGCACGACCGCGCCCCATCAAGCCTCTCAGCCAGCATACCTAGCCAAAACAGGTATGGCGCACCGCTGTATTCAGCGTGATGAGCGTGAATTCAATACCTGCCAGGTATCAAAAATCCCGCCTAAAAGTATTGGACGCTCCATCTGGCCGGGACGTATAAATCGCCTCAAGAACTTCACCCCCACGGCGTGCCCCATGTCCTCCGTCACCATCGAACGTATCGAAACCCGCCTCGTCGACCTGCCGACGATCCGCCCGCACAAGCTGTCGGTGGCCACGATGCACGGCCAGACGCTGATGCTCGTGAAGGTGTTCTGCAGCGACGGTGTGACGGGCCTCGGCGAAGGCACGACGATCGCCGGCATGGCCTACGGCCCGGAGAGCCCCGAAGCGATGAAGCTCGCGATCGACGCGTACCTCGCGCCGGCGATCGTCGGCAAGGATGCGACGCGCATCCAGACGCTGATGGCGTTCCTCGGCAAGCTCGCGAAGGTCAATCACTTCGCGAAAAGCGCGCTCGAAACCGCGCTGCTCGACGCGCACGGCAAGCGGCTCGGCGTGCCGGTGAGCGAGCTGCTCGGCGGGCGCCGGCGCGATCGCCTGCCGGTCGCGTGGACGCTCGCGTCGGGCGACACGGCCACCGACATCGCCGAAGCCGAGCGCATGCTCGACCAGCGCCGCCACAACGTGTTCAAGCTGAAGATCGGCGCAAAGGCGCCCGAGACGGATATCCGGCACGTGGCCGAGATCAAGAAGGCCGTCGGCGATCGCGCATCGGTGCGCGTCGACGTGAACATGGCGTGGAGCGAAACGCAGGCCGCGCGCGCGATTCCGGCGCTGGCCGATGCCGGCTGCGAACTGGTCGAGCAGCCGGTGGCCTCGGCCGCGGCGCTGGCGCGCCTGATGCGCCGCTTCCCGGTCGCGCTGATGGCCGACGAAATCCTGCAGGGCCCCGACAGCGCGTTCGAGATCGCGAAGCATCACGGCGCGGACGTGTTCGCGATCAAGATCGAACAGAGCGGCGGCCTGTTTGCCGCGCAGCGCGTGGCCGCGATCGCGGACGCGGCCGGCATCGAGCTGTACGGCGGCACGATGCTCGAAGGCGCGTTCAGCACGGTGGCGTCCGCGCACCTGTTCGCGAGTTTCGCGAACCTGCAGTGGGGCACCGAACTGTTCGGGCCGCTGCTGATCACCGAAGAGATCCTGACGCAGCCGCTCGATTACAGCGACTTCGAACTGACCGTGCCGGACGGCCCCGGTCTCGGCATCGAACTCGACGAGGACAAGGTCAGGCGTTTCACCCGCGACGGACTCACCCGCGTCGCGCGGTAGCCCGAGTCAGGCACAGCCGTCATTCCCCCCAAATACACGTGGAGACACCATCATGAGCGTCAAAGTTTTCGAAACACGGGAAGTGCAGGATCTGCTGAAGGCCGCGTCGAACGCGGGCGCGGACAACACGAAGGGCGGCAACGCGCGCACGCAGCAGGTCGTGCTGCGGCTGCTCGGCGACCTGTTCAAGGCGATCGACGATCTCGACATCACGCCCGACGAAGTGTGGGCCGGCGTGAACTACCTGAACAAGCTCGGCCAGGACGGCGAAGCGGCGCTGCTCGCGGCCGGCCTCGGCCTCGAGAAGTTTCTCGACATCCGGATGGACGCCGAGGACGAAGCGCTCGGCCTCGACGGCGGCACGCCGCGCACGATCGAGGGGCCGCTGTATGTCGCGGGCGCGCCGGTGCGCGACGGCGTCGCGAAGATCGACCTCGATGCGGACGACGGCGCGGGCCCGCTCGTGATCCACGGCACGGTCACCGGTGTCGACGGCAAGCCGGTGGCCGGCGCGGTGGTCGAGTGCTGGCATGCGAACTCGCACGGCTTCTACTCGCACTTCGACCCGACCGGCAAGCAGAGCGACTTCAACCTGCGCGGCGCGGTGAAGACGGGCGCCGACGGCAAGTACGAATTCCGCACGCTGATGCCGGTCGGCTACGGCTGCCCGCCGCAGGGCGCGACGCAGCAGCTGCTGGACAGCCTCGGCCGCCATGGCAACCGCCCGGCGCACGTGCACTTCTTCGTGACCAGCGACGGCCACCGCAAGCTGACGACCCAGTTCAACATCGACGGCGACCCGCTGATCTGGGATGACTTCGCGTATGCGACCCGCGAGGAGCTGATCCCGCCCGTCACCGGCAAGACCGGCGGCGCCGCGCTCGGCCTGAAGGCCGATGCGTACCAGGACATCGAGTTCAACTTCGTCCTGACGCCGCGCGTCGAGGGCAAGGACAACCAGATCGTCGAACGCCTGCGCGCTTCCGCCACGGCCTAACCGCCCGACGGCAGGGCGGCGCGCAGGCGCCGCCGCCGGCCGGGTTCCCGCGAGATTCAACCGATTACCGATGCGAGCGTGCTTGCAGGACGCGGCACGCGCATGGGAGGAGCCATCATGTCCGCCACGATCGACCAAGCCACCGACCTGGATCACCTGCTCGCCACCGCCGTGCAGGACGACAAGGAGGCCGGCGTATTCCGCTGCCGCCGCGACATCTTCACGAACGCCGAGCTGTACGAGCTCGAGATGAAGCACATCTTCGAAAGCAACTGGGTGTACCTGGCGCACGAAAGCCAGATTCCCGACAACAACGATTACTACACGACGTGGATCGGCCGCCAGCCGATCGTGATCACGCGCGACAAGACCGGCGAGCTGCACGCGGTCATCAATGCCTGCGCGCACAAGGGCGCGATGCTGTGCCGCCGCAAGCACGGCAACAAGGGCAGCTTCACGTGCCCGTTCCACGGCTGGACGTTCTCGAACACCGGCAAGCTGCTGAAGGTGAAGGACGAGAAGACGACGGAATACCCGGTGCAGTTCAACACGCACGGTTCGCACGACCTGAAGAAGGTGGCGCGCTTCGCGAACTATCGCGGCTTCCTGTTCGGCAGCCTCAGCGCCGACGTGCTGCCGCTCGAGGACTACCTCGGCGAGGCGCGCGTGATCATCGACCAGATCGTCGACCAGGCGCCGAACGGGCTCGAGGTGCTGCGCGGCAACTCGTCCTACATCTACGAAGGCAACTGGAAGATGCAGATGGAGAACGGCTGCGACGGCTACCACGTCAGCACCGTGCACTGGAACTACGCGGCGACGATGGGCCGCCGCAAGGAAGACGGCACCAAGGCCGTCGACGCGAACAGCTGGAGCAAGTCGGTCGCCGGCGTGTACGGCTTCGACAACGGCCACATCCTGCTGTGGACGCAGACGATGAACCCGGAAGTGCGGCCCGTGTACCAGCATCGCGATGAAATCAAGGCGCGCGTCGGCGACGTGCAGGCCGACTTCATCGTCAACCAGACGCGCAACCTGTGCGTGTACCCGAACGTGTTCCTGATGGACCAGTTCAGCACGCAGATCCGCGTGGTGCGGCCGCTCGGCGTCGACAAGACCGAGGTCAGCATCTTCTGCTTCGCGCCGAAGGGCGAGAGCGAGGCCGACCGCACGACCCGCATCCGCCAGTACGAGGATTTCTTCAACGTGACGGGCATGGGCACCGCCGACGATCTCGAGGAGTTTCGCGCGTGCCAGGCCGGTTATGCGGGCATCACGGCGATGTGGAACGACCTGTCGCGCGGCGCGCCGCTGTGGGTCGACGGCCCGGACGAGAACGCGAGGAAGATGGGGCTGAACCCGCGCATTTCCGGCGAGCGCAGCGAGGACGAAGGGCTGTTCGTGTGCCAGCACGAACACTGGGTGAACGTGATGCGCGATGCGCTGAAGAAGGAACGCGGGGAGGTGGCAGCATGAGCTTCGATTACCGGACTGTCTGCGCTGCGCTGTATCGCGAAGCGCGCCTGCTCGACGATCGCCAGTGGGACGAGTGGCTGACCTGCTACACGGAGGACGTCACGTACTGGATGCCCGCGTGGGACGACGATGACCGGCCGACCGACGATCCGCAAAGCCAGATCTCGCTGATGTATTACGCGGACCGCGGCGGCCTCGAGGATCGCGTGTTCCGGATCAAGACCGAGCGCAGCGGCGCATCGACGCCCGAGCCGCGCACCAGCCACAACGTGACGAACGTCGAGGTGCTGGCCGAACGCGAGAACGAAGTGGACGTGCGCTACAACTTTCACACGCTGAACCACCGCTACCGCGTGACCGATCACTTCTTCGGCACGATGTTCGTCACGTTGCGCAAGGCGGGCGATGAGCTGCTGATCTCGTACAAGAAGATCGTGCTGAAGAACGACTACATCCGGCAGGTGCTCGACGTCTATCACGTCTGACGCTGTTGTTTTGTCATGAAAGGAAGTGGAGGTGACACCATGTCCAGCTACAAGATTGCATTGAACTTCGAGGACGGGGTAACCCGCTTCATCGACTGCAAGGCCGGAGAGAAGGTTCTCGACGCGGCCTTCCGCGCGAAGATCAACCTGCCGATGGATTGCTCCGACGGCGTGTGCGGCACCTGCAAGTGCCGCGCCGAAAGCGGCCGCTACGATCTCGGCGACGACTACATCGACGACGCGCTCACCGAAGACGAAAAGGATGGCGGCCTCGTGCTGACCTGCCAGATGGTGCCGCAAAGCGATTGCGTGATCGCGGTGCCGACGTCGTCGGTCGCGTGCAAGACGGGCCAGAGCGGGTTCGCGGCCACGGTGACGAAGGTCGAGCAGCACAACGACGCGGCCGTCGCGCTCGAACTCGACGTCGGCACGGCCGCGCCGGTGTTCCTGCCGGGCCAGTACGTGAACATCGACGTGCCGGCGAGCGGCCAGCACCGTTCGTATTCGTTCTCGTCGGCGCCGGCCGACGCGAAGGTGAGTTTCCTGATCAAGAAGATTCCCGGCGGCGTGATGAGCACGTGGCTCGAATCGGCGCAGCCCGGCGACACGCTGGAACTGCACGGGCCGCTCGGCAGCTTCTACCTGCGCGACGTGCAGCGGCCGCTGCTGTTCCTCGCGGGCGGCACGGGGCTCGCGCCGTTCCTGTCGATGCTCGAGGTGCTCGCGCGCAGCGGCTCGCAGCAGAAGGTGCACCTGATCTACGGCGTGACGCGCGATCTCGACCTCGTGCTCGTCGATGCGATCGAGGCGTATGCGGCGAAGCTGCCGAACTTCAGCTTCGCGACGGTCGTGGCCGACGCGGCGTCGAGCCATCCGCGCAAGGGCTGGGTCACGCAGCACATCCCGGCCGATGCGCTGAACGACGGCGACGTCGACGTGTATCTGTGCGGGCCGCCGCCGATGGTCGACGCGGTGCGCAAGTATTTCGACGACGAAGGCGTGAAGCCGAACAGCTTCCACTACGAGAAGTTCACCCCCAACGTCACGGCAAAGGCGGCATGATCATGCAACGATTCTCAGGCAAGGTCATCGTCGTCACGGGTGCCGCGCAGGGCATCGGCCGCGGCGTCGCGCTGCGCGCGGCGGCCGAAGGCGGCAGGGTGCTGTTCGTCGATCGCGCGGATTTCGTCGCCGAGGTCGCGGCCGAAGCGACGGGCGGCGAGACGGCCGGGTTCGTCGCCGATCTCGAAACGTACGAAGGGGCGCATGCGGCGATCGCGCACGCGGTGCGGACGTTCGGCGGCATCGACATCCTGATCAACGGCGTGGGCGGCGCGATCCGCATGCGCCCGTTCGCCGAATTCGAGCCGGCGCAGATCGATGCGGAAATCCGCCGTTCGCTGATGCCGACGCTCTATACGTGTCACGCGGTGCTGCCGCACCTGCTCGCGCGCGGCGGCGGCACGATCGTCAACATCTCGTCGAACGCGACGCGGGGGATTCGCCGGGTGCCGTACTCGGCGGCGAAAGGCGGCGTCAACGCACTGACGTCGGCGCTCGCGATGGAATATGCGGAACACAACATCCGGGTCGTGGCCACCGCACCGGGCGGCACCAGCGCACCGCCGCGCCGCGTGCCGCGCAATGCGGCCGGCGACAGCGAACAGGAACAGGCATGGATGGGCGAAGCCGTGCGCCAGGTCACGGAATCGACGTATCTCAAACGCTACGGCAGCCTCGACGAGCAGATCGCGCCGATCCTGTTCCTCGCATCCGACGAGGCGAGCTACATCACCGGCACGGTGCTGCCGGTCGCGGGCGGCGATACGGGTTGAGCCGCGCGTCGTCGCGCCGCCTGGTACGTGTTCAGGATGTTCGTCGACAACCCATCCACCTATCCACCCACCAACCGGCCGGCGCGTAGACGCCGGCCACGGAGACTTCCATGCGTGATCGCAAAGCCATCGTTCCGGCGGGAATGGAAGCCGTGTACGAGAAGATCGGCTATGCGCCCGGCCTGAAGGTCGGCGATACGCTGTACGTATCCGGCCAGATCGGCCGCGATGCGGCGATGCAGCTCGTCGAGGATCGTGAAGCACAGATCGTGCAGGCGTTCGAGAATCTGAAGCGGGTACTGGACGCGGCGGGTGCATCGTTCAGCGACGTGGTCGACCTGACGACCTTCCATACCGACATGCGCGACCTGCCGTTGTTCATGCAGGTGCGCGACCGCTACCTCGATGCGCACCCGAAGCCGGCATGGACGGCGGTCGGTGCGCACATGCTGGGCGGCGCGCCGGGCTATATCGTCGAGATCAAGGCGGTGGCCGTGTTGCCGGCGTGACGCATGCGGGCGGGAGGCCGGCACGAGGCGACGTAGCGCACGCATCGAATCGACCCGACTCGCAGCGTGCCGGCATGGAGCGAGAGACTTCGCGATCCGCCGGGCAATCCTGACGAAATGCTTTCTCGCGACGTCGGGCCGTGCGTCGTTGCGCCGCGGTCGGCGACAAGTCGCGCGAGTTCGTTTATGGTGCGAGGGAACGCAGCGTCATCTCTTTCCTTCCGTCGAGAATCCGCGATGAAATGCCTGCCACGCGCCGCCTTCGCCGCCCTCGCTTTCACCGTCGCGCAAGCCGCGTTCGCCGAGGTGCCCGCCACGGTGCGGCTCGAAGACATGACCTGGACCGAGCTGCGCGACAGCATCCGGGCCGGCAAGACCACCATCCTGATTCCGGTCGGCGCAACCGAGCAAAGCGGGCCGTACGTCGCGCTGGGCAAGCACAATGCGCGCGTCGCGGTGCTGTCCGAGCGGATCGCGCAAAGCCTCGGCAACGCAATCGTCGCACCCGTCATCGCTTATGTGCCCGAGGGCGGTTATGCGCCGCCGACGTCGCACATGCGTTTTCCCGGCACGATCACCGTGCCCGACGACGTCTTCGAAAAGACCCTCGAGTCCGCAGCCAACAGCTTTCGGGTCCATGGCTTCACGAACATCGTGTTCCTCGGCGACCACGGCGGTTACCAGAACGACATCCGGCAGTCGGTCGCGCGGCTGAACAAGTCGTGGGCCGGCACGGGCGCGCGCGCGTTCGTGCCGGCCGAGTATTACGGCACCAGTTCCGACGGTTACGACCGGATCCTGCGCGAGCACGGCGTGCCGGCCGCGGACATCGGCACGCACGCTGGGCTGGCCGATACGTCGTTGCTGCTGGCGGTCGCGCCGGGCATGGTCAGGGTCGACAAGCTGCGCAACGCCTCGAAGCCCGGCGCCGCTGACGGCGTCTACGGCGGCGATCCGCGTCATGCGAGCGTCGAACTCGGCCGGCTCGGCACCGACGCGATCGTGTCGCGCACCGTCGACGCGATCAGAAAGAACACCGCCGGCCGCTGACGCCGCCGCGCCATTGCGCCACCTTTGCCGTCGTTCCATTCCATCGAACCGGGACATCGTCATGCAACCGCGCCTTCGCCGTCACATCCGCTTCCCCCGTCCCGCGATCGTCGTCGCGGCTGCGCTGGCCGGCTTTTGCGCCCAGGGTGCGATCGCGGCGTCCGCTGTCGCGGCCGTACCCGGCATGCCGCCCGTCATCAACCCCGACAACCTGTACGGCGAGGCACGGGCCGGCCGCATGAGCGCGGCGGTGGCGGGCGCGCTGCCGCGCATCTATGTGCCGAACCTGCGATCGAACGACGTCTACGTGATCGACCCGGCCACGTACAAGGTCGTCGACCGGTTTGCCGTCGGCCGCAGCCCGCAGCACGTCGTGCCGGCGTGGGACCTGCGGACGCTGTGGGTCGCCAACAATGCGGAAGAGCGCACTGACGGCAGCCTGACGCCGATCGATCCGAAGACGGGCAAGCCCGGCCCGGCAGTGCGCGTCGACGACCCGTACAACATGTATTTCACGCCCGACGGCAAGGATGCGATCGTCGTGGCCGAGGCGCATGCGCGGCTCGACTTCCACGACCCGGGCACGATGGCGCTGAAATCGAGCCTCGAGGTGCCGCAATGCAAGGGCATCAACCATGCGGACTTTTCGATCGACGGCCGGTATGCGCTCTTCACGTGCGAGTTCGGCGGCATGCTCGCGAAGATCGACCTGGTGAATCGCAAGGTGCTCGGCTACCTCGAACTCGACCGGAAAGGGATGCCGCAGGACATCCGCGTGGCGCCGGACGGCAAGGTGTTCTATGTCGCCGACATGATGGCGGACGGCATATACGTCGTCGACGGCGACCGCTTCGCGAAGACCGGTTTCATCCCGACCGGCGTCGGTACGCACGGGCTGTATCCGAGCCGCGACGGCACGAAGCTCTATATCGCGAATCGCGGCTCCAATCTCGTCCACGGGCCGCGCCACGGCAAGGGCAGCGTATCGGTGCTCGACTTCGCGACGCGCAAGGTGGTCGCGAACTGGCCGATCCCCGGCGGCGGCAGCCCCGACATGGGCAACGTCAGCGCGGACGGCAAGACGCTGTGGCTGTCGGGCCGCTTCGATGACGTCGTCTACGCGATCGACACCACGAGCGGCGCGGTTCGATCGATTCCCGTCGGCATGGAGCCGCACGGCCTGACGGTGTGGCCGCAGCCGGGGCGCTATTCGCTGGGCCATACCGGCAACATGCGGTAGGGCGGCGGGCGGTCAGGGCGCGCGGTCGTGCGCTCGCGTGTCACGACCGGCGGTGCATCACTCCCACGCGTGCTTGCTGAACTGATAGCCCTTGCAGCGGATCGTCTTGATGCGCTTCGGTTCCGTCAGGTCGTCGCACAGCTTGCGGCGCAGCTTGGAGATGCGGCCGTCGATCGAGCGGTCGAAGCCGTCGAACTCGATTCCGCGTAACAGCTGCGTCAGGTCTTCCCGGCTGACCACCTCGCCGGCGCGGCAGACGAGGGCCCACAGCAGGTCGAATTCGGTCGAGGTCAGGCGCGGCGCGCTGCCGTCGGGAAGGCGAATCTTGCGATCCGCGCGGTCGATCGAAAACTTGCCGAACTCGAATCGCTGCGGCGACGCCGGTGCGCCGTCGACCGGGCGCAAGCGCATCCGTCGCAGGTGGGCCTTGATCCGCGCGAGCAGGATGCGCGGCTCGACCGGCTTGCGGAGAAAATCGTCCGCGCCGAATTCCAGGCCGAGCAACTCGTCGAACTGCTCGTTGCGGGCCGTCATCATGATGACGATGCCGTCGTACTGCATGCGTGCGTCGCGGCAGATCTCGAAGCCGTCCTTGCCCGGCAGGTTGATGTCGAGCAGCACCAGGTCGGGGCGGCGCGCGATGATCGTGGACACGGCGTCGGTGCCGTCGAACAGCGTGTCCACCTCGTACTGATGCATGCGCAGATAGTCTGCGATCAGCGAGGACAATGGGACGTCGTCTTCGACGAGCAGGATTCGGATGGGCATCGCTAAACGAGGGGGCGAAACGGGAAAGTGGCGAGCGCTCAGGCCCGTCCGAACATGGGGAAGCCGAAGAGACGCGCATGATACTGAGAAACATTCCGGCAGAATGTGGCGAAATCTGCATCGTTCGGTGAGCCTCGCCGCGGGCGGCGCGTCGCCGCGTTGCAGGAAGGCGGACGCACGAAGATGCGGCGTCGTGTTTAGTCGAACGACGCGATGTACGCGTAAACACGTTCGGAGCGGTATCCGGCGTGCAACCGGCTGAAATACCGGGCGGGATGTCGTTCGTGCGGAAACGTTTGCGAAAGCGCCGCGCATGCGGGTATCGCGCACGCTCGCCAGAGCAAAACCGGTAAAGATTGCTCTACATATCATTACAAAATATTACCTGCCGGGTGGCGTGCGGCCCGCCGTATCGCCGCGGGAGATTGCCTTCGCGCTACCGTCGGATCGCCTTGCGCAACCGCGTCACTTCCTGCTCCGACACCGGCGCCGCACGATTGCCTCACGCGCTGCGTACACCTGACCACCGATGGCGACGCGCGGGCGCGACCGTCGGGCACGCACGTTGCTCGGCTTTGGGCGGCGCCCGCCTGCGGGCGCGGAACCGCGTGCCGTTGCGCACGGCGGGCCCGCGCGTGCGCCGATATCGACATTCGTATCAGGGAGGCGCCATGCGTGAATCGAACGATCCATCCCGCGCCAGGACGGGCCCGGGCGGCCGGGCCACGACCGATCCCCGGGCCGTCACGGTCAGGCACCCCGTCACGCGCGCGTTCGAACGCTTCGCGTCGCACGTGACCGTGTGGGCCGGCTCGCCGGTCGCGTTCGGCAGCGCGGTCGCCATCACGGCGCTGTGGCTCGTCACCGGCCCGCTCTTCCACTATTCGGATGCATGGCAGCTCGTCATCAATACCGGGACGACAATCGTCACGTTCCTGATGGTGTTCCTGCTGCAGCGAAACCAGAACCGCGACAGTGTCGCGATGCACCTGAAGCTCGACGAACTCGTGGCCGTCACGCACGCGGCGAGCGACCGGCTGATCGGGATCGAGGACGCGTCGGAGGAGGAGTTGCGCGCGATGGCGCAGACCTACCTCGACATGGCGAAGCGGGTGGCCGCCGGGGACGGTAATCCGGATGGCGATCGTGACCGCGAGCCGGCGGAGCCTTCGCCGGAATCCTGACGGACGTGACGCTGCACGGCTGGACGCGATCGGCTCGCGGCCGGCGGACGATTTTTCAACCGCTTGTCATTTCTGTCCATGCGGCGCGGCATGCAGCGCATTCGCGCGATGAGCGCATCGTGGCGTGCCGTCCGCTGCCGGGCGGAACGCGTGAAGCGGGCGGCATCCAGCACGCGCGTGCGGCCGAAGCGCTTCGATGCGATGTCCGGCAGCGGCGCTGCCGACGGTGTGCAGTCGAGCATGCATCCGGCGGAAACGCTTGCGCAATTCCACTGTCTCGAACGCCGCCTGTACGAGGCGATCCCCCCCGTCAGACAAGGTTACTCGACATTTCATTACAAACTATTACCGATGTCGCCGCGTATCGTTCCCTACAATTTCGCTTCCTGAGGCGCGCGCATGATGCGCCGCGATTTCGTCCGTCATGCGGACGGTGACAGGCAACTGACGGGAAGGCGACATGATGCCGTGGCAAGTCGTGCAGAGTCTCGAAGCGCTCACGAACGCGATCGAAGCCGCGGTGGCGCGGGCCGACTGGGCCGGGGCCGTCCGGGCCGCCGAGACGCGTTCGCGGTTCGTGCTTGCGCTGGCGCCCGATCAGCCGGACGAGGTCGTGTCGGCGCTCGGGAGAATGCAGGAGACCGATGTCCGGATCTCCATCGTCGCACGCGACACGTTGCAGGCGCTCGTTGCCGAGGGCTGGGCGGCGTTGCACGAAACGCGGGCTGCGACGCATGCGTTGAAGGCCGGGCAGCGCGCGCTCGACGCGGACGCTGCGGCATCGCGATGCGTGCCCCGCGCCGACACGCGATTCGCGCTCCGTCATTGAGCGCGACGCTGATATCCGCTTTCTTGGGTGGCAGGATGAGATTCAGAAAACGTACCGCCTACGTCGATGCCACACGATGGTTCGTCGATGGCGACCATGACCGGGTGGCGCGGCGCCACGACACGTGGGCAGTCGCGACGCCGGAAGGCTGGCGTCCGGTGAAGCCCGGCGACTGGATTCTGCTCGACGAAAGCGGGAACTGCTGGCCGATGGACAACGGCCTCTTCCTGCGCTTTTACGAACCGGCCTTGGACTGACGTGACCGACGAACCACGCTCGCCTATCGGCGCTTGCGCGAAAACAGCAACGAATCGGCGTCGTTGAAGCGGATACGCTGCGGCTCGCCATAACCCGCCTTCTCCGCGACGCGGATCGATGCCACGTTGGTCGGCGCGATCACGCATACGCTGCGCTCGAACCGTTGCTGCCCGTCGAGCCATGCAAGCGCCGCCGCGAGCGCCTCGGTCGCGTAGCCCTTGCCGTGCGCCCACGTCGCGAGAGCCCAGCCGGCTTCCGGCACACCGCGAATCGACGGCTCGATGAGCCGGTGGAAATCGGCGAAGCCGAGGTCGCCGACATAACGGCCCGACGCCTTCTCTCGAATCGCCCAGTAGCCATAGCCCAGCAGCGGCCACAGCCCGCGATACGCGAGCATGCGCATCCACGAGTCGCGCGGCGCGGACGGCTCGCCGTTGAAGATGTGCTCGACGACCGTGGGCTCGGCCCACATCGTGGCGAGCGCATCGAAGTCGCCGAGCGGATGGCCTTCGAGGATGAGGCGCGGCGTGTCGAGAACGGGCGGGGAAGAGACAGGCGGCATCGTGGTTTCCGAGAAAGAAGGGGGAGCACGGGACGGCCGGGCCGTCGGCACGTCGACGCCGCGCTGGTCGGGTCCCGTTCACGCGCTCGCCGGCAGGTCGGGCGGCGGTGTGGGTCGGTGAGCGGCGGCGTGCGATCGGCGGTACGCGAGCGCGGCACGCTGCGAGCGGGCATGTCCATTTCGGCAAGACAGGGCGCGGGAATGATAGCAAAACCCTTGTCGCGGCGGGCGTCGCGTCCGGCGGCCGCGAGTGACGCCGGTGCATCGACGGCGTCGAACCGGAAATGTGCGCGATTGCAGCGGCTGGCCGCGCGATAATCGGACTTTCATGCGGCGCACGCCGCACTTCCGATGTGCGTTCACCCCTCGACATGACACTCGAATCCGACTGGCTGAGCCGCTTCATGGCGCTCGTCACGGTTACCGGGAAACTCGAAATCCGCTGCGCGTTCGGCGCGCCGTGGGCGGTCACGTATGAACGATCGCCTGCGTGCGAGATCCCGTATCACGTGGTGCTGCGTGGCCGCGCGATCCTCGAGAATCCCGACGACGGCTCCGTGCGCGAACTCGGCGGCGGCGATCTCGTGCTGTTGCCGCACGGCTCCCCGCATGTGCTCCACGACGGCAGCGGGTTGCCGCCGGTGCCGGCGGTCAAGCGGCCCGGCGGTCACGTCTTCATCGGCGAGAACGCGGGCGCCGGCGAGCGGCTGGACATGCTGTGCGGACGTTTCGTGGTCGCGCCGCCGCACGACCGGCTGATCCGGCGCCACCTGCCGGCCGATCTCGTCGTGCGCGCGGTGGCGGACAGCCGCACGGCGGACGCGCTGGCCGCCACCGCGCGGCTGACCGCCCTCGTGGAGCTGATGCGCGCGGAATCGCTCGAGCAGCAACTCGGCGGTCTCGCGATCCTCGACGCGCTGTCGGCGGCGCTGTTCGCGCTTGCGCTGCGCGCGATCAGCGAATCGGGGCAGGCGCCGACCGGCCTGCTGGCACTGGCCGGCCAACCACGTCTCGCGCCCGCGATCGTCGCGATTCTCGACGATCCGGCAAGGCCGTGGACGCTGCCCGAACTGGCCGCGCTGTGCAGCATGTCGCGCGCGACCTTCATGCGTCATTTCCAGTCGAAACTCGGGCACTCGGCCGCCGATCTGCTGACGGATATCCGGATGAGCCTCGCCGCGAATGCACTGCGCCGGCCGTCGGCCAGCGCGGAGGCCGTGTCGGCCGACGTCGGTTATCAGTCGGTGGCTGCGTTTCGACGCGTGTTCACGCGCTGGGCGGGGATGACGCCAGGTGAATGGCGGCGCCAGTCGTTCGGTGGTCCGCGCGATGCGGCGGCATCGGACGACAGCGTGGCCGGCGATGCGGAGTAAATGCGAAGGAGGCGGCCCCTGCTGCGGTTCGATGCAATCGCAGACGGATCGGCCAGATGTCGACGCACGGTTCGATGCCGGGCCCGTCGCTACGGTTGTCCGGCTCGACGAACAACTCGACGACAGCGCGGCACCTCGGTTTTTTCGATCCCCCAAGCAGCGCCGTGACCGTCATCCAGACGGCACGCCCGCCGCAGCAATGGAGCCGGCGACGGGCGCGATCGAAACGGCAGCGGCACCGCATGCCGTCCCGATGCTCTTGCAGCTGCGCGACTTACTTCACAGGCGGGAAATCGACGACCGTGTCGTTGATGCGGTTGAACGTGTTGGTGAAGATCGTCAGTGCGATCGCGAGCGAGATTTCCGCGAGTTGCGTGTCCGTGTAGCCGGCTTCGCGGATCGCCGCGAATTCGTCGTCGGTGATCGTGCCGCTCGTCCGTTGCAGATTCAGCACGAAACGGATCAGTGCGTCGCGCTTCGCGTCGCCGGTGTTCGGCTCGCGCGAACGGATCGCGCGCAGTGCGTCGGCCGACAGGCCGGTCATCTTGCCGAGCAGGTTGTGCGCGGCGACGCAGTAGTCACACCCGGTATCGGCGCTGACGAGCAGCTTGATCGTTTCGAGATCCTGCCTGGTCAGCGTGCCGCCGGCGAGCACGCCTTCGGCGTCGAGCACGGCCGAGAGCGCGTTCGGCGCGAGATGGCCGACGGCGGCGAACAGGTTGGGGACAGTGCCGCCGGCGACCTTGCGGACTTGTGCGTACACGTCGGCGGTTGCGCCGGTGGCGGTTTCGATGGCGGGGATGGAGATGCGGCTCATGACTGGCTCCTTGATCGGAAAGTTGACGCCCGTTCGTTCGGGGTGAATCCACTTTAGAAGCGCAGGGCGATCCTCATAAGGCGCAAAATCGCCATTGTGATGCTCAAAAGGATCAAGTCGATTCGCCGCCGCCGGCGGTCTACTTCCGGCTTTTCAGGAAGGTCCGCCCTTCGGCCGTGATCGACGCGCCGGAGCGGCCATGCGCGGAATGGCTGACGAAGCCCGCGCTGACGAGTTCCCGCGCGATCGACCAGCCGAGCGCGGGCGCATCGCGCCCGTAGCGGACGTCGGCGAGGCGCTCGAGCGCCCAGATGGCGGAGGCCGACAGGTTCGGGGTGTTGGACGTGAAGTTGTCGCTCATCGCTTCCTCGTGAAAAGGGGATTCGGGGTGGGCGGGATGCCGTGACGCCGGGTGGTGCGCAAATCAGCGCGCTTGCAGCACGGGCAGCAGCGCCTGCAGCGCCGCCTCCTCGTCGGGGCCGGTGGCCAGCACTTGCGCGGACGCGCCGCCGTGCACCTGCAGCGCTGCGATGGCGGCGCTGTCCTTCGCGTTGCTGCTGATCCCGTTCGCGATCAGCAGGATGTCGCTTTCGAAGCCGCGCGCCGCGTCGACGGCTGCTTTTCGTGCGGCGCCGCCGCGGTTGCGGTTCCAGGCGGGGCCGATTTCAACGTACACGACGGTTGCCACGATGTCGGAAAGCCTCTGAACGGAGAATCGGTGTGCGGTGCCAGGCCGGCGGTGCGCCTGGCGCGCGTGAAACACGCTTTCCCGCGAAACCCGGAGCAGCCGTCGGCGAGGCCGGGGTGTGTGCATCCTGCTTGGATGTGCCGGCATTCTCGTGGAAACGGGTTGCAAATCCGGCGAACGGCGCGAAAGCGGTGATTATAATACAGCGGTCAAGATATGTGAATTGCATTATAATGCTGTGTGCGCCGACGGCGGTCCGCCGATCCGTCGGCGCGTGCCGTCAGGCCGGCCGGGCGACGCTGCCAGCGCGCCCGGCATTTTTATCGACGACCCAACTCCTCCTGAATGGAAGCTGCAATGAACGCCGCCCCCGCCTGCCCGCAATGCGCGATGGAAAACACTTACCCGGACGGCACGCTGACCGTATGCGCGGACTGCGGCCATGAATGGTCGGCCGGTGCCGGCGCCGAAACCGGTGACGAGCCGGCCGGCGACGTCGTCAAGGACGCGAACGGCAACGTGCTGTCGGATGGCGATTCGGTCGTGCTGATCAAGGACTTGCGCGTGAAGGGCTCGTCGATCACGCTGAAGATGGGTACCAAGGTCAAGAGCATCCGGCTCGTCGGCGGCGATCACGAGGTCGACTGCAAGACCGACATGGGCGGCTTCATGCTGAAAGCCTGCTACCTGAAGAAGGTCTGAGTGCACCCGCGCCAATCGACTGCTTGATCGACAGCCCACCATGGCCGAGGAACGATTTTCCTACGATGCGTTCGTCAGGTTCCTGGCGACGCCGCTGAACGACGGCCGGCCTTTCGTGCTGGAGACGCAGCACGCACTTTCGCTCCATTTCGATCATATCGGCACGCAGAGCTTCATGTCGCTCCGGGATCCGGGCCGGCTCGAACTCGGCTATACACGCGTGATGATGGGCTTTCTGCTGCTGCAGCCGGAGCCTGCGCACATCTGCATGCTCGGGCTCGGCGGCGGTTCGCTGGCGAAGTACTGCTACCGGCACCTGCCCGGTGCGGCGATCGACGCGGTCGAGATCAACCCGGACGTGATCGCGCTGCGGGACGTATTCAGGATTCCTGCCGACGACGGCCGGTTCACGGTGGTGTGCGCCGACGCCGCGGATCACCTGGAAAGGGCGGATGTCCGGACGGACGTGATCCTGCACGACGCGTTCGTCGCGGACGGCATGCGTGGCCGGTGCACGGGTGCGGCATTCCTCGCGGCATGCCGGGCGCGCCTGAGTGATACCGGCGTACTGGCGATCAACTTCATGGACGACGATCCGGCATTGCCGCAACATCTCGAGCAACTGCGAGCGGTGTTCGGTGCGTCGTATACGCTGGTGCCGTGCGGCGACGACAACAACTACATCGCATTTGCGTGGAAGGGCGGCCAGCGGCTGCCGTCACTCCGCATCCTGCTCGAACGCGCACTTGCGTGCGCACAGGCCGGCGAGCTCAAGCTGGCGGCCACGGCGAGACGCATGAAGGCCGGGGAGTGCATCGAGCCGCAGCGGCTGGTGCAGCGTACGCAGCCTCCGGGGCGGTGGGAGATTGGCGCGTAAGTGGCGTCAAGCGGCGTCAAGCGCCGCCGCGTGCGCGGCCGCGCTTACTTCACGCGCTTGCCGAGCGCGCTCTTGGTCTTGTACGTCACGCCGTGACGGTCGAGATACTCGCGGATCAGTTGCCGCACGACTTGCGAAGGCGTGAGGTCCTGCTCTGCGCAGAGCATCTCGAATGCTTCCTTCTTCGCGGGATCGATCAGGACGGTCAGGCGGGCGGTCTTTGTTTCCATTGTGGGCGAGGGTGGTCGGTATGTTAATCAAATTATAATCGATGAGCCTTCGGCGCTACTACCGGGCACGCGGGGAAACGCGTGCCGGGTGCGCGCTCAACGCTTGCTGCGGACCAACGCGAGCAGGTCGTCGATCACCGGTACGATCGCCAGCGTGACGAGCACCGCGGCGAGCGGCACGGTCGATACGTAGCCGACATGCTTGAAGCCGATTGCGCCGGCCAGGCCGCCGATGAAGAACGACGAAAGCATCGTTGCATGAATCCGCAGCTTCGAGCGGTTGGCGACCACCGCATGCGCGTCGACGTCGATCGCCGACCGGTTCCAGTAGAACAGCTTCCCGAGTTCGATGCCGAGGTCGGTCACGATGCCGGTCATGTGGGTGGTGCGGATCTCCGCGCCCGACAGCTTCGTGATCGTCGCGTTCTGAAGCCCCATGATGAAACACAGCAGCGTCACGGTCACCGGTACGAAGAAGGTTTCCCACAGCGCGAGATGGCTGCCGAGCAGCCCGAACAGAAGCAGCAGCGCGGCCTCGACCAGCAGCGGCAGCATGAACTGGCTGTGCAGGCCGCGACGGCGGCCCCAGTTGACGAGGATCGCCGAGCAGCTGGCACCGATCAGGAACGACCCCAGCGAGCTGATACCGGCCAGCGCGAGCCGCACGTCGCCGAGCGCCGTCTGGTCGGCGATCGCCGATACGATGCCGCTCATGTGCGACGTGTATTGCTTGACCGCGAGGAAGCCGCCGGCATTGGCCGCGCCGGCGACGAACGCCAACGAAAACCCGAGCTGACGGTTTGCGTTCGCGCTGCGGTGTTTTCCCGTCAGGTTTCGAAAGTACTGCGCTGGCATGGTGGCTTCGCTCAATCGCCGCGGATCGCGGGCACGGACATGAAAGCCGGCGCCGGGCGGCAGGGCGGGAACGCCGCATGCGTACGGGCGCCGGGTCTCTTGAATCATGTGATGAACATGATAATGTCATTATCATACTCTGTCAGCCGTATGGGGCTGACAGTACAATGTCGTGCTGCGCGGACCGGCCGCGGCTTCGCTGCCGCATTGCCGTGCCGCCCGCATTCGCGATCACTTCTGCCCACCGTTTCATGACCCCGATCAAGTTCATCCTTCGCTACACTGCGATCCCGTTCACGGCCATCGTGGCCGTGGTGATCTGGACAGTCATACCATCGTCGAAAGAGATCGATGCGAGACAATATGCGGCGCTGTCGCGCGCGTACGCGAGTTTCCCGCTGCCGTTCCGGCGCGAGATCTCGGAAACGATGGACCACGGCCGGATCAACGACCGGCGCTACCAGGCGCTCGTGCGCGATTCGCTGGGCAACGGCGTCGCGCTGGACTGGCCGGCGTCGGGCGTCGGCGCGCTCGCCGACGAGCGGCAAAAACTGGCCGAACTGATTCAGGCCGATTCAGATCTTCAAGGGCATCACCAATGAAAACTCTGCTGGTTTCCGTGGCATTCGCGATGATCATCGCGAGCCTGATCTTCGCGCTGTATTTCATGAATCACGATCGCGGCAAGTCCAAGCGGATGGCATGGTCGCTCGCGGCACGCGTCGGGCTGTCGGTCACGCTGTTCCTGTCGCTGCTGATCGCTTACAAGCTGGGCTGGATCGAGCCGACGGGGTTGCCGATCGGCCGCTGAACGACGGGTGCCCCGTTGCAGCCGGGGCGTTCGCGGAAATTCGCGTTTTTCGAGGCGAGTGACGATGCGATTGCGTACGCGACGTAACGGGCGGAGGGATGGCCGGGTCGTTCAATCCGGCTGAAGGCAAAGAAGCGGTGGCGCAACTGCGGCTCGAGCTTCGGGCATCGTGGATGCGTTACTGCCTGGGGTGCTTCATTTCCTCGGCTTCCATCGCGGCGAGTCGTTCCTCACGTGCGGATACGGACTCCATGGCTTCGTCGATCGAGGCCAATGCATATTCGCAGGCCAGTTTCACTTCTTCGACGGTAGCCTCCGGCGTCTGGTCGTCGCTTGGCGGAGGGGAAAGCATGTCTCCGAGCATCATCGCCAACTCAGGGGTGTCCCACGCTTCGCCCTTTTGCGCCTTTTTCTTTATATAGTGCCGGATTTCCGCGTCCTGCTCGGGCGAGAGCGGAAGGTGTCGAAACGTGTTGCCTGGGTTGGCGTCGATCATGATGGTGCTCCTGGGATTGCTCCCTGCAATGCGCGTGCACCCGGAAAAAGAGGGGCGAAGAAGGAGTCGGCTCCTATCTTCGGGAGCGTGAGTCCTGAATGCGTTCGAGGCGGGCCAGGAGTTCGTCCACCTGGAGTGAGAGAACCTTGTTGCGCTCGGATTGCGTGCGGAGCTTGTTGAGCTTGACTCTCCAGTACGCTGGATCGTTGACGGTCGATCTGTTGATGAACGCGTGTTGCGCTTGCTCAAGCAGCCCGATTGATCGTCTGATATGGGCCAACTCCCGTTCCGCGTCGCAGTACCAGCTCATGTTTTTCGCCTTCTGATTATGGTTTTCATTTTGACTTGCTGCACGGCGAGCGCACGTGCGCTCGCTCGAAAGGCGATGCTGGAGTCAATTTCGGGCAGCACCACGGCTGCACGGCGTGACGAGCGTACTGATCATCCTTCTTGCGGCTGCGAGGCGGCCGGCCGGCTTGCCGCCTGCGTCGTCCGGCCACGGTAATTCACGCCGGGGGACGAGATGGCGACGCAAGCGGGCCCCCGGCCGGCACGGCGTGCACGATGTTCCTAGAACATTTTGCGGGGCGGCATCAGGCGCTTCGTCCGCAAGCGCTGCCTGGCAACGGCACTGGCCTTTTTCCGCTTGCGCTCCGTCGTGGGCTTTTCGTAGCTGGTGCGACTGCGCAACTCGCGAATCAACCCGGTCTTCTCGATACTGCGCCGGAATCGTCGCAGCGCGACATCGATTGGTTCGTTGATCTTCAGTGTGATGGTTGTCATGTAACTCCTGGTTGAAAACGGTCGACGGGAAAACTAGCCGAGTCGTGTCATGACGGTGCTTGCGATCTCGTCAGATTCGAATTCCGAATACCCGGCTCCGATTGAAAATGCGCGCACAGCCGCGAACATCTGCAGCTCCTGTTGATGACATAGCGCGGAACGGGTCATTCCTGCGGGCAGGACAGCGTCGCTCCGAGTGACCTTGCACCCTCTGATCAGGTCAAGAAGTTCGTCGACGATCATTTCGTCCTCCAAATTGCTGGAAAGTTACTTTGCCATCGTGAGTCGCGTCAGACGGCGCTCGAAAAGAAGCCCTGCTTTTCGCGATTTTCGTCGATGACACTTTCGGCATAGCGCAATGACGCACGACGTGCGTCACCGGCGGTATCGAACGGACTGTCGTCGAGAAGCCTGAAAGTCTGGCTCTGCGTCAGCGTATCGGTGGTGCCGCGAAGACAAATCTTGACCGCTGCGTCGAAGCCGGCATCGTAGTTATGCGGGTTGCCATCCAACGCAGGCACGTGTGGGTAAATCAGTGGATAGATCTCGAATCCACGGTAAATATGCATGCTCATCATGAACTCCTGGCGATCGATTGCGGCGACTCGCAAGGACGAGCGTATGCTGCCAGCATCGCCTGATGCATGGCGCGGCGGGTCGGTGTGAAAGGGACAAACGTTGCGAGCGAGGCGGTACGCGACGCAACACGGTGGCGAGTGGAGGGCGAGCGGGCAAACAGCAAACGGGCGCTCGAATGAAACCATCATACGCGCATCGTCGATCGGGTGTCCATCTTATTTCGACCGCGACGAGGCAACTGTCTCGACAACCAGTCGACGCCGACCATTCATGCCTTATACGGAAAACGACACCTCTCCCGATTCCGCGACATGGGGCAGGGGGGCATGCACCTGACGTTGCTTGCCGAAATTGTGACAGCCGTCGAATCGACAGGGAGCCCGCGTCTGGACGTCAGTGCGAAGGCGGCGTCAGTCGCCAGCCGATGCACGCCATTCCGTGATGCGCGCGGTGAGCCGGCGCGATTATTCGATTGGTGTTCCACGAAACGGGATTCGGCACGAAGCGCGCATGCACTCGCAGCCGGGCGTAGACAGAAAGGACGTTGTCACCGGCGAGGCTGCGCAAAGGCTTCTGCCAACTTTCGACAGGGCCGTCACGACGGGGACGCTCGTGGTCGCGTGTTGTCCGGATCGCAAGTTTGATCTGACTATAGTAGTGTTGTGATAAGAAAACTTATCCCGATGATGTTGATCGGAATGAATCCCATCGGAGGATGGCAGCATCGATGGCGTGACTGAAACGGGTTCTGGGGCGCCAACAGAGGCGGTAGCGTGCCGGGCGATGACGCTAGCCGCCCGCCCCGCCCGTGATGTCATGTCGATAGGCACGAGGAGAGCAACCCACGATGCGCTTGAACGCATGTCCGAACGCGCTATCCGAGTCGTAGCCGAGCATTTGCGCGATTGCCGATATCGATGCGTTCGAGCGTCGCAGTTCCCGCATCGCGAGTTGCACGCGCCAGCGCAGTACGTACTCGAGCGGCCCGAATCCCAGCCGCCGCTTGAAGTGCAGCGCGAACGTCGAACGCGATACGTGGCAGCAGGTCGCGAGTTCGTCGACTGTCCAGCGTCGTGCGGGCTCCGCATGAATGGCGACAAGCGCCGTGCTCACCCGGGAGTCCGCGAACCCGGCAAGCCATCCGACATCGCTGTTCGCGCCGTCGTCCACGTAGCGGCGCAGGATCTCGACCAGCATCATGTGGCCGAGATGCCGAACCATCAGCGACGCCCCCGGCGATGGTTTGCCGAATTCATGTGCGAGCCGCTGCAGCGCCCAGCGCAACACCGCCGCCTGCTCGGAGTCGCCGCTCACGATCACCACGGGCGGCAGGCTGCCAAGCAGCAGCGGCATGCCTTCCTCGTACGAGAAGCGGCCGCCGATCAGAAAGCAGTTCGCCGGTTCGCCATAGTGCGCGATGCCGTGTTCGACGTTCCGGTACACGTCGGCGGCAGGGACCGGCGTAACCGATGGATCGCTCGCCAGTGAAAATGCCCGCGGCGATGCGAGCAGGAAGCAGTCTCCCGTGCGCAGCCGGATCGGCGCCCCGGCGCCGTCGACGGTCAGCCAGCAACTTCCCTCGACAACCGCATTGAACTTGATTCCCTCGGGCGGGGGAATGGCAACCGCCCACTGGCCGCCTGCTCTCAGGCCGGTGAAATACGAGTCGCGCGTTTCCAGCAGCGACAGCACTTCCGAAAGGGGATCCACGTTCAAGCTCCGGACGATCTCGACGAAAAATCGGATTCTATTGCATTCACAGTCCGGGGGCGCCGCCGGAAAATGGCCTCGTGCAGTGACGCGACCGACAGGCGGGCGCGTGCTTCACGCATCGTTCCAGGAGCCTTCGATGACGAGCAGGCAACACTCCCTTCATTCCGGATTCGGCGCAGCATCGACGGCAAGCGACGTACTGGCCGGTCTCGACCTTCGTGGCAAGACCGCCATCGTCACGGGCGGCCATTCGGGTCTCGGCCTGGAAACGACGCGCGCACTGGCGCAAGCCGGTGCGACCGTTGTCGTCGGCGCACGGCACGTCGATGCCGCACGCGACGCAACGCGCGGCATCGACGGTGTGGAGATTGCGGCACTCGACCTCGCCGATCTCGCGAGCGTGGCCACGTTCGTGGCGCGGTTCGTCGATGGGCGGCGCAACGTGGACATCGTCATCAACAGCGCGGGCATCATGGCGTGCCCGGAGACACGCGTCGACGATGGCCGGGAAGCGCAGATGGCCGTCAATCATCTTGGCCATTACGCGCTCGTCAACGGGCTGTGGCCCGTGCTCGCGCATGGCGGCGGCGCCCGCGTGGTCGCGGTGTCGTCGCTCGGGCACCGGCTGTCGCCGATTCGTTGGGATGACGTCCAGTTCGCACACGGCTACGACAAATGGCTCGCGTATGCGCAGTCGAAGACCGCCAACGCGCTGTTCGCGGTGCAGCTCGACGCGCTGGGCGCCCCGTTCGGCGTCCGCGCCTATTCGCTGCATCCGGGCAAGATCGCGACGCCGCTGCAGCGTCATCTGACACGTGAAGAGATGATGGCGCAGGGCTGGGTGGACGAGCACGGTGTGCCGGTCGATCCGACTTTCAAGACGCCGGCCCAGGGTGCCGCAACCCAGGTATGGGCGGCAACGTCGCCGCGCCTTGCGGCGATCGGCGGTGTCTATTGCGAGGACTGCGACGTCGCGGTCGTCACGCAGGGAAACGAGGAATTCGGCGTGCGGCCGCATGCGATCGATCCGGATGAGGCGGCGCGTCTGTGGGCGTGGTCCGCGAAGCTGACCGGCATCGATGCCTTTGCGGCGAGCCGCTGACGCCCGAGTGCGTATGAAGGAGGGCACAGGCACCGGCGGAGACAGGGCATGCGGCCGGCGCGAGATCCGCGCGCGGCCACTTGGTCACGCGTCGCGCGAAGCGCGCGGCTCATCTCCGCGATCGGTATCGCGGAAAGCGAGTCGGGGTTCGAGGCAAGTGCATCGAAGGTTGATGCGAGTTGGCTGATCGCGAAGCT
The DNA here is from genome assembly GCF_040545135.1 of Burkholderia sp. 572. NCBI lineage: Bacteria > Pseudomonadati > Pseudomonadota > Betaproteobacteria > Burkholderiales > Burkholderiaceae > Burkholderia > Burkholderia sp. 572. The sequence continues at coordinate 143,630 of NZ_JBEPLH010000019.1, forward strand.
TGAGAGGGCGATTGATTCCAATCGAGAGGGGGCAGTTCACGGCGGCCGATTGCCGCCGAGAACACAGTGCATATATCAGGGGGCGGTAAGCAAGATCGGGCCGGTGGTCGCATCCGCCGTGTCAACTGGGTCAGGTTCCGACGCCACCGCGGTGCGCCGGCGCCCGATCGGGCGATCGCCCGTCGCGTATCCGTTCAAGTCGCCCGATCGCCTCAGCGTGGCCTCGAACACGAATCAATCCGCTGCTGGCTGCCGATCCGAAGTGGATCGAGTCGTCGCCGTACGCGAATCACATGGGTTCGACGTACTGTCGCGATTGAAACCGGAGAAGCGGGGGGGGGGGGGGGGGGGGGGGGCCCGGGGCGCTATAAACATGGGGTGGGGGGGGGGGGGGGCGGGTGGGTGTTGGGGGGTGGATAGCACTAGTGAGGGGTGTGGTGGGCG
>NZ_JBEPLH010000020.1:0-140558 GCF_040545135.1 Burkholderia sp. 572
ATCAGCGCCGTCGCGCCGACGTCGACGAGCCGCTCGTTCAGCGACTTCGCGGAGAAGCCGCCGAACACGACCGAGTGGGTCGCGCCGATGCGCGCACAGGCCTGCATCGCGACGATGCCTTCGATCGACATCGGGATATAGATGACGACGCGGTCGCCCTTGCCGATGCCGCGCTTCTTCAGCGCATTCGCGAAACGCGACACGCGGGCGAGGAGATCCGCATAGGTGACGCGCGTGACGGTGCCGTCGTCGGCTTCGAAGATCACCGCGACGCGCTCGCCGTTGCCGGCTTCGACGTGACGGTCGAGGCAGTTGTACGACGCGTTGAGCTCGCCGTCGTCGAACCACTTGTAGAACGGCGCGTTGGACTCGTCGAGTACTTTGGTGAACGGCTTGTGCCACGCGAGGCCCTCGCGCGCGAGGCGCGCCCAGAAGCCTTCGTAATCGCGCTCGGCCTCGGCGACGAGCGCCCGATAGGCCGGCATGCCGGAAATGGTCGCCGCCTGCTCGAGCGCCGCGGGCGGCGCAAACTGGCGGGTTTCGTGAAGAACCGATTCAATCGTGGACAAGCGTGTCTCCATGCGTTCTTGGGATGCAGGGCTGCTGTTCGGGAAAACGCAACATGCATGCCAGCATCAACGATCGATGCGCGCATTCGGCGGAAGTCGCGGCGCACCGCGCGCGTTTCGGGCGATCCGGTCGAACGGGCGACGGGGTGGATACCGTCAAGCCGAAGCCGGCCGTTCATAAATGCAGCACATCGTGTTGCAGTCCTCAACAGGTGGCGCGTGCCGGGGAAGGTGGTCGGCCGCTCGATCCGGAGCGCGGCGGGGTGACCCGGCGGCGTCAGGCGATCAGCGACCGAAGCGCCGGTGCGTGCCCGAACTGTCTGATCCGTTCGAGCGCCGACACTTCGATCTGGCGAACGCGTTCGGCGGACAGGTTCAGTTGCCGGCCGATCTCGCGCAGCGAATACTCGCTTTCGACGTCGATGCCGTACCTCAAGCGGAGAATCCACGCTTCACGTGCCGGCAGGCGGTCGATCAGCGCCGCAACCGCCGCGCGAAGCTGGCGGGCGCTCGCGGATTCTTCCGGGGTCGGCGCGGCGTGGTCGATCGCGACGTCGCACAACGTGAGGTCGTGATCGGGAGAAACGGGCAGGTCCGCGGAGATGGGCTCGCGCACGATATCCATCAGATCCCGCACCTTGTCGACCGGGATCCGCATCTGCGCCGAGAGCGTCGGGGCGCCGGCAACCTCGCCGGTTCGTTGCGCATGCGTTCGCGCGAGGCGGGCCAGCTTGTTGATCGCGTCGACCGTATGCGCGGGCACGCGGATCGTGCGGCCCTGATCGGCGATCGCATGCGTGATGGCCTGCCGGACCCACCAGGTCGCATACGTCGCGAATTTGAAGCCGCGCCGGTGATCGTAGCGATCGACGGCCTTCATCAGGCCGAGATTGCCCTCCTGGATCAGGTCGAGAAACTGCAGGCCGCGATCGGGATAGCGCTTGGCGATCGACACGACGAGCCGCAGATTGCTCTGGAACAGCTTCGTTCTCGCGGGCTGCATTGCGCGCTCGATACGCGACAGTCGCGCGTCGATCGCGATCGCGATGTCGAGCGGCAGGCTCGACTCGCCGGCGAGGCCGGCGAGCGCGGTGCGTGCTTCGATCAGCGCCGGCGCGCGGCGGGTGAGGGCAGCGGTACAGCCGGCATGCGCGGCGATGCAGTCGGTCATCCATGCGCGCACGTCGTCGCACGGCATGAAGAGGTCGCGGCGCGGCGAATCGGTGCGTATGCCCGATTCGGCCAGGATGTCGACGATGCGCTGCTCGAACTTGCGTGCTTGCGTTGCACGGTCGCGAATCGCGCGGCCGATGCGTTCGATCGCACGCGCGGTGAAGCGGATCCTGCCGGTCGACGCGACGGCCTCGCGAAGCAGCGCCCGGTAACCGGCCGACGCGAAACCGCCGGTACGCAATGCGTGCTGCATCCCGGCGGCCAGCGCGCCGGCGCGGTCGAGCGATGCGACGACGCTGTCGCGCCATGCCGGGCTGTCCGGCGCGCGGTCCGTGTCGTCCTCCCCCTCCGGTGATTCCATGGTCGAATCAGGCGCCGTTGCATTGCCGGGCGATTCCTCGGGTAAGGTCGCGGGCGCTTCATCAGGCGATTCGGCGTCGCCGACGAACCCCGTCACGTAGACCGATGCCGCCACCTTGCCGGCGCGGATGTCGCCGGCGATCGACGCGACGGCGTCGAGCGCAGCCGGGTCGCGGCTCAATGCGTCGATGCACGCCGCGCGGCCGCTTTCCAGATGAAGCGCGAGCGCGATCTCTTCTTCGCGGTCGAGCAGCGGTGTCGCGCTCATTTCGCGCAGATAGATGCGGACGGGATCGCTCGTGCGGGCCGCGAGCAGATCGGCGGTCGCGAGCGGGGCCGGCGCGTCGGCGAGCGGCGACGTCGTGTCCGTCGCTCGCGCGAAATGACGATCGAGCGTCCATGCGCTTCGCGAGTCGACGTGCTCGCGTACCTCGATTCCCCATTCGCCGAGCATCGACGCGGCGGCGTCGAAATCCGCGCCGTCCGCGGCATCGTCGGGCAGCGCGTCGACGATTTCGCCGCGCGTCACGTAGCCGCGACCGATGCCCAGCGCGACCAGCGCATTCAAACGGTCCGTGCGCTCCGCATTCGCGCCGCCGCGCGGCACGCCGTCGTGTTCGCGCCCGCGCCCGGGATCAAGCAAGCTTTGCATAGACGTTGCACCAGCCTTCGGCGGCAACCGCCTTGCCCCCGAACATCGGGCACGTGCCGGAGGATTCGCCGGCGACGGCCTTGTAGAAGCGGCAGTTCGAGCACGTCTGGCCGGCCTGGTACTTCGGGAACTTGCCTGCATCGACGGTCGTCGCCTTCGCGCGGTAGCCGAGCGTCTTCGCGGCCGCGTCGTTTTCGTCGACGAGCGGCGCTGCCGCGAATGCGCCGGTTCCGGCTGCGAGTGCGGCACACAGGCCGGCGGTCTGAACGATGAAGGTTCTGCGAGTGCGGGAGATCATGTCGTTTTCCTGAATAAAAAACCGGCCCCGCGCGCCGGGATGGCTTCCCGGCGCGGCGGTCGATCGAAGCGAAGGGAGAAAAAAGCGCTATTTGCGCGGGCCGGCGACGAGCGGCGCCTTTGACGAGGTGGCGACATCGGCGGTCAGCTTGCTCTTCGATGCGTCATAACCGTTCGAATAGAGCAGGAACGCCATCAGGTCCTCGTATTCCTGTGCCGTCATCTTGCCGGGGCGATCGGCCGGCATGTTGTTCGACATGTACTGGAAGATGCCGCCGACCGTGATGTGCGACTTGCCCTCGGGCGCGAAGGATTCCCCGCTCAGCGCAGGGGCGGTATTGCCTTCGAGCTGGTCGCCGTGGCATTTCGCGCAGGCATCGGTATAGAGCTTCTTGCCGTGCTGTGCCTGCGCATTGTCGAACGACGGCACGCCGTTTTCGTCACTCGCCGAGACCTTGATGAAGCCGCCCGTCGCGGGTGTTCCGCCGGCGAGCAGCACGCCGGTGCGCGGATGCCCGGCCGACGCGACCGCGCCGTCGAGGAAGCGGCCGCGCGACGGCGTATTGGCCGCTTGAGCGATGTTTTCCGGCAGGTTCCAGCCGCGTGTGAGCGCGGCGATCCGGCCGTTGGCATTCAGCCGCGACAACGCCGCGTCGATGCGCTGCCGCAGCGCGTCCCGATCGGGGCCGAACGCGAACGCGAGCTGCCAGTCCGAGTACGGCGACGCCGTGGCCGCGATCCGGAACGGCTGGCCGGGATGCGCACGCCGGTACGCCACGACGCTCGGATACCAGACGATCGCGCGTTGTGCGCGACCGGTCGCGAGCGCGTCGATGGTCTGCTCGGACGTGTTCTCGAGATCGAAGCGGGCGTTCGTCGCCTGTGCCGCGATCAGTTGCGACGGGCTCGAGTACGTGGCCGCGATCGTTTCCTTGCCGGTGGACGATGCATGCGCGTCGCGCAGCGTCACGCTGACGTAGCTGGAGCGCAGATACCCCTGCGAGAAACTCATCCGGGCATTCGATGCATCGGCGATCGCCGAGCGCGGGAAGCCGGCGATCATGTCGCAGTCGCGTTCGAGCGATTGCTTCAGTTCGGCGGCGGAGATGCCGTCGTCACCGCCGTCGTCGTCCACGCCGCGCCGGTTGAACGAGGCGGCGATGCCGGCGGTTCGCAGCACTTCACGTGCGACCGACATGTCGAGGGCGGCGGTCGGGCTGCCCGGCAGCGTGCAGACGCGCACGCCGCCGGCCGCGGCGGACATCGGGGTCAGCGCCACGCCCGCGGCGAGCAGACTGGCGAGGGTCAGGGGAGCGAGTCGAGTTTTCATGGTCGTGCATTCCGGTTGAAACAGTGGGGGCGTCGCGCCCGGATCGGGCGCATGCCGGGCGCGACGCGCGTTCAGTCGAGCGCGAATACGTAGAGCGTGCCGCCGCGCGGAACGTCTTTCGCGACGTCGGCCATCGGGCCGCCCCAGATCGGGTTCGCGCCGCCGTATCCGGCGAGCACCGCGACATATTCCTTGCCGTCGACCTCGAACACCGACGGCTGCGCGATGATGCCGCTCGCGAGCTGCGGGCTCTCCCACAGCACCTTGCCGGTCGCCGTGTCGAAGGCATACAGGTGGCCGTCGAGCGAGCCGCTGAATGCAAGACCGCTCGCGGTGGTCGCGACGCCGCCGTTCCACGGCTTCTTCGACCAGTGGCCCCACAGTTTCTTGCCGGTGTTCACGTCGATGGCCTGCAGTTCGCCATAACCCTGGCTGCCCGGTTCAGGCTTGATCTCGAAGCCTTCCCCGAGATACGGCAGGCCTTCCATGTAGCTGACCGACTTGCCGGACAGGCTCATGCACGCGTGAAGGGAAGGTACGACCGCGATGTGGCGCGCGGGGTCGTAGGACACCGACCACCAGTTCTTGCCGCCGAGGAAGCTCGGGCACGTGTCGATCGTCGTGCCGGCCTTCGGGAACTTCGACGGGTCCGCGATGGGCTTGCCGTCGGCCGTGTAGCCGGTGACCGACGTTGCCGTGACGAACGGCTCCGCGTAGATCAGCTTGCCGGTCGTGCGATCGATCGCATGGAAGAAGCCGTTGCGGTCGGCGTGAATGATCGCGTCGTAGTCCTTGCCTTTGTACTTGATGTCCGCGAGGATCGGCGTGTTGACGCCGTCGTAGTCCCACGTGTCGTTGCTCGTGTACTGGTAGTGCCACTTCAGGTTGCCGTTCTTCGGATCGAGCGCGAGCAGCGAGTCGGAATACAGGTTGTCGCCGGGACGCAGCGCCGCGAGCCACGGGCCGGGGTTGCCGACGCCCCAGTACAGCGTGCGGCTTGCCGCGTCGTACGTGCCCGTCAGCCAGGCGGCGCCGCCGCCGTGCGCCTGCATCCCGTCGGGCCAGGTGTCCGCGCCTTTTTCGCCGGGGCTCGGGATCGTGTAGCGCTTCCAGACCAGCGAGCCGTCTTCGGGGTTCAGCGCGGCGATGTACCCGCGAATCCCGTATTCGCCGCCGGAGGTGCCGACGATGATCGAGCCGTCCAGCGCGAGCGGCGCGAGCGAGAACGCATAACCGAGGCCCGGCTCGAACATCTGCTTCTTCCAGACGAGATTGCCCGTCTGCGCGTCGAGCGCCACGACCTCGCCGCTCAGCATCGCGACGTAGACGTTCTTGCCGTACAGCGCGACGCCACGGTTGACGACGTCGCAGCATGCGGTCTTGAACGATGCCGCGCCAAGCTTCGGTTCGTATTTCCACAGCTGCTTGCCGCTCTTCGCGTCGAATGCGTAGACGTTGTCCTTCGGCGTGGTCACGAACAGGTAGTTGCCGTTGATGATCGGCGTGGCTTCGAAGCCCTGCTTCAGCTCGGCGGGGAACTTGTAGGCCCAGACCTGCTTGAGTTCCTTCGCGTTCGACGCGTCGATCTGCTTGAGCGGCGAATGCGACTGGCCGTCGTAGGTGCGGTAGTAGGTCAGCCAGCCCGGATCGGTATGCGCATCGGTCAGCCGCTGGTAGGTCACGGCCGGGTAGTCCGCGGCCGCTTCGACGAGGCCGGGGTTCAGCGCGACGGCCGCTGCCGCCGCGATGCCGATCGTCGCCAGCCGGCTCGCTGAAGCCGAGAGTTTCTTCATGGTTGTCTCCTGAGTCATTGTGGTCGCACCGCCGCGAACGGTTCGTCGCGCCGGCACGGTGGGGATTCCGGGCCGAGTGCGCAGCCGTTCACGCAAGTCGCATGCCACCGCGGCGCGAAGCCGGTATGAAGCGGCACACGGGCGCGTCGTGTGTCGTGCGGCGTCGGACGCGTCGCGCGCACGTGTCAACGAAGGTGTTGCATTCAGGTACACCCCCGTGCGCGCAGTGTTGCCAAACATGACAGGTGGCGCGGCATCCGTGACAGGTGGAGCGCCGCCCGCGCCGGTGTCACGCACGCCGTGCGCGGCGACGCGCGCGGGCGTCGTGCCGACGCGGCTGGCACGGTTCTCGCACGCTGCTTCGCGACAACAGCACGCCGCGCGGTGCGGGGCACACCGCGGCGGAATACAAGCATGGAGACGAATGAAATGATCAGGAGGCCAAAGGCAGCCGGAAAGGGCGGCGCGATGCGACGCGCGCGTCGCGCGCGGCACGGTGGCGCGATGCGTGGCGCGCTTCTCGGGCCGGCCCTCGGCGCCATCGCGCTGTTCGGCCTGTCGACGGCCAGCGCGCGTGCGCAGCAGCCTGCGGACGGCACGGCCGCGACAGGCGGCGCCGTGCCGCCGGCCGCCGTCGCCGTCGCGCAGGAAGCGCCGCAAGCGCCGGCCGTCACATTGCCGACGGTGGTGGTCGTCGGCACGACGCCGCTGCTCGGGATCGGTACGCCGCTGCAGAAGGTGCCGGCGAACGTGCAGACGGTACGCGCGGCGGAACTCGATGCGCAGCACCGCGCGACGCTTGCCGACTTCTTCGCCGCGAACCTGCAGAGCGTGACGATCTCGGAGGCGCAGGGCAATCCGTACCAGACGGACGTCAACTATCGCGGCTTCACCGCATCGCCGCTGCTCGGTACGCCGCAGGGGCTGTCGGTGTTCGTCGACGGCGTGCGCGTGAACGAACCGTTCGGCGACGTCGTGAACTGGGACATCCTGCCGACGCAGGCAATCGACCGGATGCAATTGATACCGGGCTCCAACCCGGTGTACGGACGCAATACGCTCGGCGGCGCACTGGCGATCACGACGAAGAACGGCAAGTCGAACCCGGGCGGCGAAGCGGAGGTGTCGGGCGGCTCGTGGGGCCGCAAGACGGCCGCCATCGAGCAGGGCGGCACGATCGGCTCGAACCTCGACTACTACGCGACGGCGAACGTCGCGAACGACGGCGGCTGGGCCGACCACAATGCGAGCCGCGTGCGGCAGGCGTTCGGCAAGCTGCGCTACACGGATTCGGACACGACGCTGTCGATTTCCGCCGGCGGCGCCGACAACGCGCTGTACGGCACCCAGACGATCCCGCGCTCGTTCCTCGACAACCGGAAGCAGGCGTACACCTATCCCGACCTGAACCGCAACAGCGCCGGCTACCTGACCTTGTCGGGCGATCGCTTCTTCGGCGAGCACGTCGAGCTGAGCGGTAATGCGTATTATCGGCACCTGCGCAACACCAACATCAGCAGCAACAACAATACCGATTACGGATCGGTCGGCGACGACGGCACGGTCGACGCGGTGCAGGGCACCAACGCGCAGTCGACGATCGTGACCGACAGCTACGGCGGCAGCCTGCAGCTCACGCTGCTCGGCAAGCTCGGCGGGATGGCGAACCAGCTGATCGCGGGCGTGGCGGCGGATGTCGCGAACTCGAGCTACGTCGCGTCGTCGCAGGACGCGTATTTCACCGACACGCGCGCGGCGATCGGCGTCGGTGATTTCGAGCCGCAGACCCGCGCGAAGACGCGCAATGCGAACCTCGGCGTGTACCTGAGCGATGCACTGTCGCTGACGCCGCACTGGACGCTGACGGTGTCGGGCCGCTACGATTGGTCGAAGGCGCAGATCGGCGACGAGAGCGGCGTGCAGCCGCTGCTCGACGGCAACCATACGTTCTCCCGGTTCAACCCGGCGCTCGGGCTCAACTGGAACCCGGTCGCGGGCTTCACCGTCTATGCGACGTACAACGAAGGGATGCGCTCGCCGACCGCGATCGAACTCGCATGCGCGGACCCGGCCGCGCCGTGCTCGCTGCCGAACGACTTCATCGCGGACCCGGCGCTCAAGCCGGTGATCTCGAAGACGTTCGAAGCCGGCATGCGCGGCCGCATCGGCGCCGCGACGACCTGGAGTGCCGCTGCCTACCGCACGACGCTGACCGACGACATCCAGTTCATCAGCAGCCCGGCAAGCGCGCAGGGTTATTTCCGCAACGTCGGCGATACGCGGCGGCAAGGCATCGAACTCGCGGGCCGCACGCGGTTCGGCCCGCTCGGTGTCGGGCTTTCGTACAGCTATGTCGATGCGACCTACCGGTCGTCGTGGACCGAGCACAGCCCGGCGAATTCGGCGGCCGACGCGAACGGCAACGTGGCCGTCAAGCAAGGCGACCATATCCCGGGTATTCCCGCGCACACGGTGAAGCTCCGGCTCGACTACGCGGCGACGCCCAGGTGGGATATCGGCTCGAACGTCACGTGGCGCAGCGGCGTGTATGCGCGCGGCGACGAGAACAACCAGGACGTGAACGGCAGGATTTCAGGCTACGTGCTCGTCGATCTCGACATGCGCTACCGGATCACGAAGCGCTTCGAAGTCTTCGCGAGCGTGACGAACCTGTTTGACAAGCGCTACGCGAGTTTCGGCGTGCTGGGCCAGAACTTCTTCAACGGGCCGAATCACACGTTCGACGGTGCGAATCCGGTCAACGAGCAGTTCGTCGGGCCGGGCGCGCCGCGCGGTGCGTGGGTCGGCGTGCGCTACGCGTGGGATTGAGCTTTGCCCGGCTGCGTGCATTGCCGCGTCGCAGCCCGAGCGGCGCTCAAGATGTGCGCGACGGGCCCGGTCGGGCCACCGGTGCCGCCGCGAACATCGCGGCCACGGCGCGCGCGATGCTGCGCGCCAATGCCGGGTCGCTTGCGAGGTGCCCGGCGCTCACGTGTTCGATCGCGGCCGCGGGCACGGCACGCGCGAGGCGGGCGACGTTGGCGGCCGGACAGACGGGATCGTGCATTCCGTGCGCGGCGAACAGCGGCACGCCAGCCTGCGCCGCCCGGCGCGCGAGCGCGAGCACGCGGCGCTCGCCGAGCCAGCAGTCGTGTCGCAGGTAGTGCGCCTGGATCCGGTACTTGTCGATCAGCCGGGCGACGGTCTTGTGCGAGCGGATCGCATCCGCAGGCGAGCGGCGCGGGTTCGGCGATGCGAGGATGGCGCTCTCGTACGCGTGCCACGCAAGCGCCACCGCTCGCTGCCGGGCCGCGCCCGCGCCGGGTTGCAGCCGCCGCGCGCAGCACGACAGCAGGCGATCCGGCTGGCTGCAGCCGGCCGCCGCGTACAGGCGTCGCCATTCGCGGGGCGCGCGCGTTCGCGACGTCGTGAACAACCGGCGGACTTCGCGTCGCGACGTCAGGAACAGCCCGCGCAGCACGACGCCGGTGACTCGTGCGGGATGTGTGCCCGCGTATGCAAGTGCGAGCGCCGCGCCCCACGAGCCGCCGACGACGCCCCAGCGCGCGATGCCGAGCTGCGCGCGCACCGCTTCGAGATCGTCGATCAACCGCGCGGTGTCGTTGTGGCGTGTGCCGCCGCGTGGCGCCGACGCGCCCGCGCCGCGCTGGTCGACGAGCACGACGCGCATCCGCGTCAGGTCGAACAGCCGCAGGATGCCGGCCTGGCTGCCGCTGCCCGGCCCGCCGTGCAGCACCACGACCGGATGGCCGTGCGCCGCGCCGGCGACGGAGAACGCGATCGATTGCGCGTCGCGGTGCAAGCGTCCGCGAACGGGCGCGGCGGGCGTGGATGGTGACGCCGGCGACGCGGGTCGGGATCGGGATAGGGTGCGAATCTGGGCAGGCATCGTGTCGAATCGGTTCGGGGAATCGGGGCAATCGTCACGCGGCCGCACGGGTGCCCGGGCGACCACTGTATTTGATCCAAGACAAAGCCAGAAACGCGCCAGCCGCAAAGATCGGGATTCGCACGGGTAGTCACGCGTCGGGCAGACGCGGTATCACGAAGACCGGCCCGTCCGGTGACTCGACACGCCCGGCGGAACCGGATCGTGTCTTGCAATCTGCTTTCGATCGGGGCCGTGCCCCTCGCGTGGCCCGATGCTTGCTTGCAATGACGGCAAAGAGTCCGGCAACTGACCGGAAGATCCCCGGAGGAGACAATGCGCGATGACGTAGAGCAGGCGGCCGGATCGCGGGCCGCGCATTCCGCCGGCTGGCCCGCGCCGTCGATCCAGAAAGCCCATGAGCGGTCCGAGACGTTCGGCCTGCAGGTCTCGGCACGCCCCGACTACGACGTGCTGTCGAGCGCGGCGCTGGTGCTCAAGCGCGAGCAGAGCCGCGTGCTGTGCGCGCATGCGATGCCGGTGATGGAGACGCTGCACGAGCAGATCGTCAACACGCAGAGCATGATCGTGCTGACCGATGCGCAGGGGTTGATCCTGCATTCGATCGGCGACGACGATTTCCTGCGCCGCGCGGAGAAGGTCGCGCTGCGCCCGGGCGCGAACTGGGCGGAGGACCGGCAGGGCACCAACGCGATCGGTACGGCGCTCGCCGAGCTGTGCCCGATGGTCGTTCACGGCGACCAGCACTTCCTCGCTGCGAACCGCTTCCTCACCTGTTCGAGCGTGCCGATCCTCGATCCGTACGGCGACGCGATCGGTGTACTCGACGTGACCGGCGACCATCGCAGCTACCACCAGCACACGATGGCGCTCGCGAAGATGTCGGTGCAGATGATCGAGAATCACCTGTTTACGACGACCTTTCAGGAGACGTTGCAGGTGTCGTTCCATGGCCGCCCCGAGTTCCTCGGCACGCTGATGGAGGGGATCGTCGCCTTCACCGCCGACGGCCGTTTCCTGTCGGCCAATCGCAGTGCGCAGTTCCAGCTCGGCATGCCGCTCGCCGCGCTGCGCGCGCACACGCTGTCGTCGCTGTTCGACGTCACGAGCGCACAGTTGATCGACCGCATGCGCGCGAGCACCGACCGGCACCTGATGCTGAACCTCGGCACCGGCGCGGTGGTCTGCGCGCGCGTGCATTTCCGGCGCGCGACGCTCGCCGAAGGCAGCCGGCCGACGGACGTTCACGACGCGGGTGCGCCGGCCGCGCGCGCGAACGCGGTGCCCGCGCCGGCGGCCGGCACGTCGGCCGGCCTGTCGCGGCTCAACTACCTCGACACCGGCGATCCGCAGGTTGGATGCGTGATCGCGAAGGTGCGCAAGGTGATCGGCAAGGACATCCCGATCCTGATCACCGGCGAGACCGGTACCGGCAAGGAACTGCTCGCGCAGGCGATCCACAACGACTCGCCGCGGCGCGATGCGCCGTTCGTCGCGGTCAACTGCGCGTCGATTCCGGAGACGCTGATCGAGTCCGAGCTGTTCGGCTACGAAGAGGGCGCATTCACCGGCGCGCGCCGCAAGGGCTCGATCGGCAAGCTGCTGCAGGCGAACGGCGGCACGCTGTTTCTCGACGAGATCGGCGACATGCCGTATCCGCTGCAGGTGCGGCTGCTTCGCGTGCTGCAGGAGCGCCTCGTCAACCCGCTCGGATCGACGAAGACGATCGCCGTGGACATCGCGATCATCTGCGCGACGCACCGCGACTTGCGCGACATGATTGCGCAGAACCGCTTTCGCGAGGATCTGTACTACCGGCTGAACGGCCTCGTGGTACGCCTGCCGCCGCTGCGCGACCGCACGGATCTCGCGGTGGTCGTGCAGAAGATGCTGCAACGGGAGGCCTACGCGGGCCCGGGCCGGCCGCCGCTGTCCGTCGCGCCGGACGTGATGGCGCTGTTCGTGCGCTGCGCGTGGCCCGGCAACTTCCGCCAGCTCGGCAACCTGCTGCGCACGGCGGCGGCGATGGTCGACGACGACGGCGAGATCCGGCGCGAGCACCTGCCGGACGATTTCTTCGACGACCTGCGCCGCGACGATACCCGGGCCGAGCCGGCCGCGCACGATCCGTCCGCCGCGGCATGGCCCGCGGACGCGCTTCCGGCAGGCGACGCGCGGTTGCAGGATGTCGCCGCGTCCGCGATTGCCGCTGCGCTCGCGCGCCACGGCGGCAACGTGTCCGCGGCGGCGCGCGCGCTCGGCGTGTCGCGCAACACGATCTACCGGAAGATGCCGGCCGCCGACCCGCAGCGCCAGCCGTCCGACGAAAGCTGACGCGCGCCACGGGTTCGCGGCCGCGCGGCCTGTCACAGCCGGTGTGTCAAGTTGCAACACCGGTGTTCAACGATTCAACACCTGTCACCGCCCATGCGCATCGTGCGGCCGTGGCGTCGAACCGCATTCGCGCGAATCGCGTAGGCAAATCGTAAGGATTGCGTCCCGATGCCCGGGCGAGCGCCGCGTATCGCTGTCGGGCCGTCGAAGTGCGGCCTCGGCACGCTCCTTGCTGAATAGGAACCGACCGCTCGATTGCCGCGGTTGTACGACTCACCGACGCAACTCATCTACTCAATCAGGAGACACATCATGCAGTGGACCACCCCGTCTTACACCGACCTGCGTTTCGGCTTCGAAATCACGATGTACATCGCCAACCGCTGATCGCCGAGCGTGCCGCCCGCTTTGCCGTGATCGGCGCGGGCGGCGTCGGGAGCTGACGCCCATGAAGATCAAGATACTCGGCTCGGGAGCCGGCGGCGGCCTGCCGCAATGGAACTGCAATTGCGCGAACTGTCGCCGCGCGCGCAGCGGAAGCGGCCACGTGCTGCCTCGCACACAGTCGTCGATCGCGGTCAGCGACGACGGCATCGACTGGATCCTCGTCAACGCGTCGCCCGACATCCTTTCCCAGTTGCGCGCGGATCCGGAGTTGCAGCCGGCACGCGCGATTCGCGACAGCGGCATCGCCGCCGTCGTGCTGTGCGACGCGCAGATCGATCACGTGACGGGCCTGCTGATGCTGCGCGAGCGCTCGACGCCGCTGCCGCTCTACGCGAGCGCGCCGGTGCTCGACGACCTGTCGACCGGCTTGCCGCTCGTGCCGCTGCTCGGCCATTACTGCGGCGTCGCCGCGCATACGATCGTGCTCGGCGAGCCGTTCACGGTGCCGGCGGCGAGCGGGATCCGCTTCACCGCGATTCCCGTCGACAGCAAGGCGCCGCCTTATTCGCCGCGGCGTGCGTCGGCCGCGCCCGGCGACAACATCGCGCTGTCGATCGAAGATGTCGCGAGCGGCCGGCGCGCGTTCTATGCGCCGGGGCTCGCGGCCGTCACCGACGACGTGCGCGCCGCGATGGACGGCGCCGATCTCGTGCTGGTGGACGGCACGTTCTGGAGCGGCACCGAGATGATCGACCTCGGCCTGTCGGGCAAGCACGCGGCCGACATGGGGCATCTCGCGCAATGCGCGGAGCACGGGCGGCCCGGCATGATCGACTGGCTCGACACGCTGCCCGCGCACACGCGCAAGGTGCTCACGCACATCAACAACACGAATCCGATTCTCGATCCGCATTCCGTCGAGCACGCGCACCTGCGCGCGCATGGCATCGACGTCGCGCACGACGGCATGCAATTCCAGGTCTGACCATGAACGCACCGATTCCCGCTACGGCATTGCATCCGACGCCCTGGAGCGCGACCGAATTCGAGGCGCGCCTGCGCGCGCTCGAATCGCGCTATCACATCCATCACCCGTTCAACCGCCGGCTCAACAGCGGTGCCTGTTCGCCCACGCAGGTCCGCGGCTGGGTCGCGAACCGCTTCTACTACCAGATCAACATTCCACTAAAGGATGCGGCGATCCTGTCGAACTGCCCCGACCGCGACACGCGGCGCCGCTGGATCCAGCGGCTGATCGACCACGACGGGCAGGGCGACAACGAAGGCGGCATCGAGGCTTGGGTGCGGCTCGGCGAGGCGTGCGGTCTCTCGCATGACGAACTGTGGTCGCTCGAGCACGTGCTGCCCGGCGTGCGTTTCGCGGTGGACGCGTATGTGAATTTCGCGCGGCGCGCGCCATGGCAGGAAGCCGTGTGCTCGTCGCTGACCGAGATGTTCGCGCCGCAGATCCATCTCGACCGGCTCGCGGGCTGGCCGTCGCATTACCCGTGGATCGAGCCGGACGGGTTGCATTACTTCCGCAGCCGCGTGCCGCTTGCGCAGCGCGACGTCGAGCACGGGCTTGCGGTGACGCTGCAGCACTTCACGACGCCGGATGCGCAGCAGCGTGCGCTCGGCATCCTGCAATTCAAGCTCGACATCCTGTGGTCGATGCTCGACGCCGTCGAAAAGGCCTACCCGCTATGAACGCGATCGAAGCTGCCAGCGGCGTGCCGCTGCGCCCCTGCCTCAGGGGCATGTACCGCCTGCAATGGGAGGCGGCCCAGGATGCGTACGTGCTCCTCTATCCGGAAGGAATGGTCAAACTGAACCCGAGTGCCGGCGAGATTCTCGCGCGCTGCGACGGTACGCGCGAGCTGGACGACATCATCGGCGAACTCGAGCGCCTGTTCAGTCAGTCGGACCTCGCGACCGACGTGTACCGTTTCCTCGATCATGCGCGACTGCGCGGCTGGCTCGACTGACATGGCTCCCGACACTTCCCGGCCGTCCGCGCCGCTGTGGCTGCTCGCGGAACTGACGTACCGTTGCCCGCTGCACTGCGCGTTCTGCTACAACCCGGTCGATTTCGCGACGCACGGCGCGGAGCTCGACACCGATGCGTGGCGCACGGTCATCAGCGATGCGCGCGCGCTCGGCGCCGCGCAGATCGGTTTCTCGGGCGGCGAGCCGCTGCAGCGCGACGACCTCGAGACGCTCGTCGCGCATGCGCGCGGGCTCGGCTTCTATACGAACCTGATCACGTCGGGCGTCGGGCTGAACGTCACGCGCATCGAGCGGCTCAAGGCGGCCGGGCTCGACCATATCCAGTTGTCGCTGCAGGATTCGACGCGCGAGCTGAACGATTTCCTGACGAGCACGCGCACGTTCGAGCTGAAGCGCGGCGTCGCGCGGCTGATCAAGGCGCACGGCTACCCGATGGTGCTCAACTGCGTGCTGCATCGCTACAACCTGCCGCACGTCGGACAGATCATCGAGATGGCGCTCGACCTCGGCGCCGATTACCTCGAGCTCGCGAACACGCAGTACTACGGCTGGGCGATGGTGAACCGCGACCAGCTGATGCCGACCGTCGAGCAGGTGCGCGAGGCGGAGGAAACGGTCAACCGCTATCGCAAGCTGGTCGGCGAACGCTGCAAGATCCTGTTCGTCGTGCCCGACTATTTCGAGCGGCGCCCGAAAGCGTGCATGAACGGCTGGGGTTCGGTGTTTCTCGGCGTCGCGCCGGACGGCACCGCGCTGCCCTGCCATGCCGCGCGGTCGCTGCCGGGGCTCGCGCTGCCGAACGTGCGCGACCGGTCGCTGAAGGAAATCTGGTACGACAGCGACGCATTCAACGCGTATCGCGGCGAGGACTGGATGCGCGAGCCGTGCCGCACGTGCGACGAGCGGCATGTCGATCACGGCGGCTGCCGGTGCCAGGCGTACCAGTTGGCCGGCGACCCGGCGCAGCCCGATCCGGTGTGCGAGAAGTCCGCGCATCACGGCCGGGTCGAGCAGGCCGTGCAATTCGCGCGGCGACCCGCGCCGCGCGACGAACAGCCGCTGGTGTTCCGCAGCAAGGAGAATTCGCTCGCGCAATGTGGGGCGGCCTGCGACTGCTGACAAGGCACGGCGACGGCGGCGGGGTGAACAGGGCAAGGCAACGCGATGGAAGCCGGATCGATAGATATGCATTCCTCTTCATGTCGGCGATGTGGCGCGCGTGTACGAGGATGGGTGAGCGCGCGAAGGCGGGTGCGATGAGCACCGCTGCTTTCGGAACGCGGCAGGCAACCGGCGTGCGTGGTGCCGCTGGCGATCGGGTACGCCGTCGCGGAACTTGCGTCGCGTCGGTCTTCGCTGTCGTATGCGCTCTGCATGCCGCCCTGTTCGTTCTGCTCGCACATGAGCAGATCGTACGACGCGAACCACTGCAACGGCAGGTGATGGTGGCGATGCTGATCGCGGCGGTGCCGGAGGCGTCGACGATGGCGGCCGCGAAGGCGAAGCCGGTTGCCGCGTCGCACGCGGTGCAGGAGGCTACGTCCGCGCCCCGATCATCTGTAGGCAGTGCGTTGAGGACGAACCGGCAGGTCGCGTCCGGCCGTGCCCGCCCGCCGGCGCATGACGCGCCTGTGCCGGCTCCGGCACGGCCAGGTCCGTCCTCGCCGGCCGCGGCGCAACGCGATACGCCGCGCGACGATGCGGCCGTACGAATGCCGACGCAGACGCAGACTCAACCCGAATCCCGATCGTCTTCCGTGTCGGTGCCGCCGCGCTTCGTCGCGCATCCCGACTGCGCGCTGGTCAAACCCGACTACCCGCCGCAGTCGCTGCGGCTGGGCGAGCACGGCACCGTGGTCGTCGAACTGGAGACCGATGCGGCGGGGCAGATCGTCGCCGCGCGTGTCGTGACCGGCAGCGGTTATCCGCGTCTCGACGCGGCGGCGCGTGAAGCCGTACTGGCGAGCCGCTGCGCGCCGCATGTGTTCGACGGCGCGCCGGTGCCGACGCGGGCACGCGCGCCGATCGCGTTCAATCTCGACGACTGACAGGACACTTCATCATGACAATCTACGGAATCGAGCACGTATGGACGCAGGGCGACCCGATGACGCGCGCGGTCGCGCTGTTGCTCGTCGCGATGTCGATCGCATCGTGGACGGTGATCGTGATCAAGGCGATCGAGCTCGTCGGCATCCGGCGCCGCGCGGCGCGAGCGGAAGCGCGCTTTCGGGACGACGGCGGCGCGGCCGGCGCGATGCACGCGCTCGGGGGGCAGGACAGGCCGTTCGTCGATCTCGTTCGCGCGGGCCAGGCGGCGATCGCGCATCACGAAGCGAGCAGGCACCGGCTGCACGACCGGATCGACGCGAGCGACTGGCTGTCGCGCAGCCTGAAGACGTCGGTGGACGAATCCGCGGCGCGGATGCAGCGCGGGCTCGGCGTGCTCGCATCGATCGGCAGCACCGCACCGTTCGTCGGACTGCTGGGCACCGTCTGGGGGATCTATCACGCGCTGCTGTCGCTCGGCGCAACCGGCGAGGCGAGCCTCGACCGGGTAGCGGGGCCGGTCGGCGAGGCGCTGGTGATGACGGCATTCGGACTGTGCGTCGCCATCCCCGCCGTGCTCGGCTACAACACGCTGGTGCGGCTGTCGCGCGATATCGTTGCGCGGCTCAACCGCTTCGCGCACGGGCTGCATCTGTTGCTGCTGACCGGCAGCGTGCCCGAGACCGCCGCGCGGCCCGAACCGGCGACCAGGATGCCGGCCGACCTGCACCCTGCCGCCGACGGAGCACGAGCATGAACGCCGGCCCGGACGACGCGCCCGAAGGAAATGCGCTCGCAGCCGAGATCAACATGACACCGCTGATCGACGTGATGCTCGTGCTGCTGGTGGTGTTCATGGTGACGCTGCCGGTGCTGCATCACGCCGCGCGCGTTGCATTGCCGCAGGCGGAGAGCCCGCGCGAGGATACGAGCGTGCCGCATGTCGATGTCTCGATCGATGCGGGCGGCGGCGTGAGCTGGAACGCGCAGCCGGTGTCCGAAACCGGGCTGGCGGCGCGTCTCGCGGCGGCGGCCCGCACCGCGCCTCAACCGGAAGTGCGCCTGTCCGCCGATCGCGCGGCCCGCTACGACAGCGTCGCAAAACTGCTTGCGGCCGCACAGGCGGCCGGTCTCACGAAAGTCGGCTTCGTTACCGCGCCCGCTCGCGGCCGATAGCTCGCGCGGTGTCGCGTTGCATGGGCGATGCGGTGCGGCACCTTCGCCGCACCGCATCGCGCCGGGGGCTTACTTCGCCGAACTCGCGCTGACCTTCGCGAAGTCCAGGCTGCCGAAGCCCGTATCGTCGTCCCAGCCGGCCTTCGCGGTATAGCCGTGGCTGCTATAACCGTTGTTGCCCGAGGTCACGTCGTGGAGCAGCGACGTATTGGTCGGGAAGTTCTGGTAGAACGCCGACGTCGGCAGGCCGAGGCTGTTGTTGTTCGCCGATTCGACCCGCGCCCAGCCGCCGACGAAGATCGGCGAAGCGAGGCTCGTGCCGCCGACGAGCTGGTTGGTCTGCCCGTTGATGACGATGTACGCGCCCGTCGATTGCGCGGCGTCGAACGCCACGTCGGGCACCACGCGTTTCGTCACCGTGCTGCCGAGCGCGGCCGTCTGCCAGCTCGGCGCGGTTTCGAACGCGCTCACGCCGCCGCCTGTGGCCCAGATCCGCACGGCGTTGTCGACCGGGTTGCCGTTGCTGTCGAGATCCGCGTACGCGACGCCTTCGTTCCACACGGTTTCGCCTGCCCACGTCGTGGTGCCGGTGGTCGAGAGCGTCGTGCCGCCGACCGCGACGACATACGGCGAACTCGCGGGCGACGACACGCTGTACTTGGACAGGTTGATCGTCGTCCTGACCGACGTGCCGTTGTACGTGCCGATGTAGCCGGGCGCGCCTTGCGGCGACGTCGACCATTGATAGACGCCCGCGTCGCCGGCCGAGACCGAGAAGACCTGGCCCTGCGCGACGGCCTGCTTGAACACCGCGTCGTCGGCGGCGAGCGAGCCGTCCGAGTTCGCGGCGGTTTCGTCGAGGCCGAGCGACACGTTGATGACGGTCGCCTTGTTGTCGGTCACGGCCTTGTTGTACGCCGCGGTCAGCGTCGCGTCGGTGAGGCCGCTGTCGTTGCTGTCGCCGTTCACCGCCGAGTAGAAGATCAGCTGCTTGACACCGCCGGACGTGCCGATGATGTCCTGGCTGTCGAGATCCCATTCGCCCGGATCGCCGTCGTCGGCCAGCGTGCCCGATCCGCCCGCGACCACGGCCGTGTTGACGGTCGGCAGGCCGGCATTCCGCGTGAAGGTGTTCAGGTCGGCGATGGTCTGGGTCATGTCGCCCCAGGTGATGATGCCCACCGTGGTGTTGGTCGCGGCGGGCAGGCCGCTCGCATCGTAGATCTTCGCGAAATCGGTTGGCTGGTGGCCGACCTGTTGCGACGCGGCGGCCGCGTTCTTCGCGATCTTGTTCGGCTCGATGGCGGCGGCCGGCGCGAAGCGGTGGAGCAGGCGGTGCGGCACCGCGGCGTTCTGCAGGCCGAGCACCGCATCGACGACCGGGCCGAGCGACGCCGGGATCAACGCGGCCGAATCGTTCGCGAAGACCGGCTTGCCGCGATAGTTGAAGCGCTTGATGCTCGCGTGGAAGCCGTTTTGTGCGTTGGTCGCGTTGCCGTCGGCGGAGACCAGCGTGTTGTTCTCCGACACCGTGACGTTGCTGAAGCCGTTTGCCTTCAGGTGGGCCACGACGGCCGCGACCTGGTCGTCGGTCGGCGCGAAGCGCGCCTTGAACTGCGCCGGCGTCAGGTACTTGCGGTAGTTCGCGCTGCCCGGCTGGTTGACGTCGCGCAGGAACGCGTCGAGCTGGTCGGTGTTGCGGTTCTTCAGCACCACGGTGACATGCAGCGGCTGGCTCAGTTCGAGCGGGGTGACGTGCGTGTCGGTGAGCGCCGGCGTGCCGATGCTGTTGAGCGAGTACGCAGGCTGGGCCTGCGAGGCGGCCGAAGCAGCCGCGGCGGGCGCATTCGACAGCAGGAAAGCGGCGGTGCGGGTCGGCACCCAGCTGGTAGCGGCCTGGGCGGGCAGCGGCGCCAGCGTGGCGGCTACCGCGAGCGGCAGTGCGGCGAGGGCAAAGCGTTGCGAGAGTGTGCGATTGACGTGCTGAGTTCTCTGCATTGTGAGCTCCGAGATTTCGACGAAGAACCGGTGCAGCGCGCGACCCGGATCGCGGGTAGCGGCAGGGCGGCGCATGCAACCTGACGCAAGACCGGACCGACCGGCGTGATTCACGGCGACATATGTTTTCCTCCCCCTCCCATCATCAAGATCGGAGGCCGGCCCGGGTGTCGGATTCGCGTATCGCGAACATCGATCCCGCGCACGGCCTGCTATCGTGCCGGCTCGCGTCGCAGCAACGGCGCGTGTGCCGACCATCTGTTTCCCTTCAATCTGCTGTTGCGGATGTTTCGCTGCGTTATCACTTAATTAGGAATCCAATGAATGAAATCCGTATAAGCAGGCAATACATGGTCGAGCGACGACGTGGTGTGCGTGTTTCGTGTGAGGTGCTGCGGGCGAAATCGAATGTCCCGGTCAACCGGGAGAGATGTCGACATCGTCCTCTTCCGCCATAAGCGGAACGGATGACCGGTGAAGCGGGAGCTGTGTGTTGCGAGCGGGTGCTGCGGCTTACGAATCAGCTACTTCTCGTTTTAAACGTAATAAAAACGGAAGTTGATTGTCGGGCCATTGATTTCCTGATGCGGATTCGATTTCCCGGCGATATTGCTTGCGGGGAAAGATAACAAGAAAGAAAACGACGAGTCAAACTTTTTTTGATTAGGTTTAAAAAGTTTAGATAATCGCTTCTCAGGGTGTTTTTTATAAACGGAAAACGATTATGTAAGTCATTCGTCATCGTTGACGAATGAGGCATTGACGCAATGCAGGCGCAGCGCAGGCGTTGCCGAGAACCGGCGCGGCCGCTGTCATTTCGCGGCGGCGTTCTGAAACCGGCTCTCGAGGTTTCCTTGTCGGTGTGTGGCGGGAGAGCACGCGTGCGGCGCAGCGCTCGATTCCCTTCGATTGAAGCCGGGCGGATCGCACGCCCGGTGTTGCACGGCATCTTCTTTTTCCTTCTTGCCGGCTTTCCCGATTCCCGCAGCGGCGGCGCGCAGGTCGCGCGTCATATGCCGTGCATCACGGCCCGGCGATCATCCGTCGTCCGCCTTGACCTGCAATCCCTTCAACCCCTGGATCACGACCAGCAGCGCGCGGCCGTGCTCGTCCGATCCGTCCCACGCGTCGACGATCGCGTCGCGCAACAGGTCGTTGTATTGGCGGCGCGATGGCTCGGTATCGACGCCGTAGAAATTGCATAGCTTATTGAATGGCGCGCTGCGGCGCAGCCGATGCCCGTTCGACAGCCTCAGGCGCGATACGGTCGGCTGGCTGACCCCGGAGAGTCGCGCTATTTCGCTGGACGAGCGTGTATCTGCCAGCAGGCGGCGCAACAGGTCTTGTACGGGAAAATCTTGGTCCGGGGCTTCCATGCGATGCATTATACCTATACAGTTACGGCTGTTGAATGGGCTTGCTGTCACCAGCGAGGCTGTATCCCGAGAAAGTTGATGACACTGAAACACCTCCCACCCACGTTCTGCTGGACCAAGATCGGTACCGAGTCCGGCGAGGAACTGCCGACCGTCGTGCTCCGCAAGGAATGGGAGCGCCGGCTCGGGGGCGGGCGTTTTCTGTGGGGCATCAACCAGCCGCTCGGCAACAGCGCGCAGATCGCCGCGCATCGCACGGGCTCGCTGCTCGCGCTGTTCTCGCCGGTCGCGTCGCGCCCGCGCGCGGGCGAACGCAAGGACGCGCTGTTGTGGAATGCATGGATCGACGCGAGCGGGCAGGTGCGGCCGTTGCCGCCGCATACCTTCATCGCGAGCCGCTCGACCTTGCCGTCGGGCCGGCGCCGCGAACAGCATTACGCGCTCGTCTGCGCGTCCTCCACCGCGCTGACGGTCGGCACGCAATTGCGCGTGTTTCCCGATCATCTGCGCAGCGTGAGCACCGGCAAGGCGCTCGGCGCCGCACAGGGCGCGGCCGTGGTCGATTGCGTCGGGCGAGCGAAGGAGCAGACGGGCAAGAGCTATCCGCTCGCGCTGTCGGTCGAGCTCGAGGCACCGTATTTCGTGCGGCTCGCCCAGCCGTGCGTGCTGAAGGCGCGCGATCTCGCGGAAGTGAACAAGGCGACGCGCGCCGGTGATTTCGATCGTTTCGTCGAACTCGTCGCGCGCTTGCGCGGCCGTTCGCCGACGGACGCCGTGCGCGGCGTCACGCGCGATCTGTTCGACGTGCCGCCGATCGAAACGGCGGCCGCGTATGTGGCGCCCACGCACGTGGCGCGCTTGCGCAACCGGCCGGCGGCCGAGCATCCGCGCGATCTCACGGGCGACCTGTTCGACCTGTCGCCGGGTGAAGCGGCCGCGTTCGCGGGCCTGGCACATCCGCGCATCGGGCGCGCGTGACGAATCGCGCGCGGCACGTCGCGCAAGAATTTGTTGCAATCTCGCCATAGCGGAGCGGCGAGTGCAGAGGGACAATCGGCTCGAAGCGCGCTGCGCGGCGGCCGATGCGTCGACGATCGACGGTTCGTGGTTCACGCTGCCGACATGCGCACCACGCACACGGGGCGTCGGCGTGCTTCACACTGCAACCCTGAGGGAGAAGTGTCGATGTCGACCCACATCTGTTCGCGGGAAGCCCGGGCCGCGCAACGCTTCGTCGAAGCAACGCGCAACGTCGATCAGGCCTTTCGCGCCGTGCGCGGCGAAAGCGACGACGACGGTTCGTCGGCCGAATACGCGCGCGCGATGTCGCGCCTCGATCGCGCGCTCGCCGAGCTGGCGCGTGCGCAGGAGTTCTTCGATCGCGTGGTCGGCGCCGATACCACTGCGCACGACAGCTGATTCCGCCGCTTCCATGTGTCCGCGCGTCGAGTGCGCGCATGCCTCTTCATGCCGGGCAGGGCAGCCCGGCATCTCATTCGTCCCGTTCAGATTTCAGACCTTGCGGCCCTCGACCGGATAGCTGGGCTCGGTATACCCGTGCGTCGATGCGTGCCCGGGCGGCACGAGCGAACCGACGAACCGTTCGTCGTCCGGGCCGAGTCCGAGCGTCAGCGCATCGATGTCACTGTCCCGATGCGCTTCGGTGCGCGGCCCCGCTATCGTCGAGCCGACGATGCGGTTCTTCATGACCCACGCGAGCGCGAATGCCACCGATGTCGTACCGCGCGGCGGCGCGGCATACGCGTCAGCCCGCGCGTGTCATCTCCGGCACAGCCGGTGCGGGATGGTACGCGTAGCCGCGATGCTGGAACGAGGTCGCGAAGAACCGCATCTGGTAGCGGATCGCATTCGCCCAGTAATCCCACGTATGACCGCCGGGCCGCTCCGTGTAGTCGTGCGGCACGCCGAGCGCGAGAAGGCGCTCATGCAGCGTGCGGTTCGAGCCGACGAAGGAATCGTCGCGGCCGCAATCGATCGCCAGGTCGAGATGGGCGCGCACGAACGCGCGCGCGCTTTCGACGATCACGTTGCGGTTCCAGAATGACGAATGGCGTTCGGGATCGCCGAACACGTGGTCGATGCCCGGCTCGTCCGCGCAGCAGCGCGGATCGACCGCGCCGCTGATGCTGCCGACCGCGCCGAACGTGTCGGGCCGGTCGAGTGCGATGCGCAGTGCGCCGAAGCCGCCCATGCTGAGCCCGGTGATCGCGCGCGCGTGCTGCGTCGCGATGGTGCGGAAATGCAGGTCGACGTAGGACACGACTTCATCGCCGATGAAGGTTTCGTAGCGGCTGCCCGAATCGAACGGGCTGTCGATGTACCAGCTTTCGTGCCCGCCGTCGGGCATCACGAGGATCACGTGATAGCGGTCGGCGAGCGCGGCGATGTGCGTGTTCGACGTCCAGTCGGTATGGTCGCCGCCCGAGCCGTGCAGCAGATAGACGACCGGATAGCGTTCGTTGCCGCGGTTGTCGCGCGCGTAATCGTCGGGCAGCACGATCGTCGCCTTCAGCGTCTCGCTCATCGCGGCGCTCGGGATCGCGACGACCCGCGCATGAAACGCGAAGGCAGGGCTCGTGACGGCCAGCAGCAGAAGCAGCCAGAAGGTACGTGCCAGGTGCATCGATCGTTGCATGTGTCGACCCAGTCCGGCGCCGGACGCCGGGAAAACCCTGTTCCGGTGACTCTAGCAACCGCGCCTTTCAACCAAATTTCGGCGAATCATACGGTTTCGACATTTTCCCCGCCTGACGACCGGAGATGCCTGCTGCGCCCAGGATGCGCCCGATTGCATCGCGAAACGCATCCGGCCGCTCGGCCGGAATCAAGTGCCCGCAGCCTGCGATCGTGTCGAAGCCGGCGCAGCGCGCGAGCGCCCAGTCGGGCACGTGCCAGCCCGCGCGCGAGCGTTCGCCGGCGACGAGCCGGACGGGATGACGCTCGAACACTTGCGCGAGCGCCTGCAGGTAGCCGGGTTCGCCCGTCGTCGCGACGACGGAGCGGCCCATCGCGCGCAGCGTCGATGCAGGTTGATGCGCGAGCCAGCGGCAGGCGTCGTCGAGCTGGCCCGGCGACGGCGCGTCGATCGCGCCGCGCAGCCAGCCGAGCGGATCGGCGCGCAGCCCGTCGAGCATCGCGTCGGCCTCGCCGGGCGTCATGCGGCCGACCGACGCCGACCAGAACGCATCGTCGAGCGTGAAGTTGCCTTCGACGTTGACGATCCGCCGTACGCGTTCCGGGTGCGCATGCGCGAACAGCATCGCGATCGCGCCACCGACCGAGTGGCCGACGACATCGACCGGCTGCGCGCCGAAGTGAGCATCGACGGTTTGGCGCACATGCTCGACCTGAGCGGCGAGCGAGATCGCGTCGAACGGCACCGCGCGATATGCGCCGTAACCCAGCAGGTCGGGCGCGAGATGCGGGCCGTTCCATCCGCGCACGTCGAGCGTGCCGATGAAACCGTGAATGAAGACGACGGGCGTGGGCTGGGTCATGGGGCGGGCGGGCAAGGAAGGGGCGGCAATGCGAGTTCGGCGAGCAGTTCGTCGAGTTCGAGCACGTGCGTGCGGTCGTGGTCGAGCAGTTCGCGCACGAGCTCGTCGAGCGACATGCGGCGGATGCCGTCGCGCAGCCCGCAGCGTGCAAGCTGCGCGGGATCGAGCGCGGCGGCGACGGCGCACAGCGCCGCGCGACCCGTGCGGAATGCCGCGACCGCCGCGTCGAGCGGCTGCGCGAGATAGTCGCGTTGCGCGGCGAGTGCGGTGCCGTCGACGGAGGCGATCACCGGCAGGTCGAGGGTGCGTACGGTGTCGATGCGTTCGGCGAACACTGCGTCGAGATCCCGCAGGTGGCACGCATGCTCGACGAGTGAGAAGCCCGTGCCGCCGGGGCGGCGCGTCCGCAGTGCGGCCGGCACGTGCGCCGCATACGCGGCGAGCCGATCGGGCAGTTGCGCCAGCGCGGCGACGACACCGGCGAACGGCAACAACTGCGGATGCGCGCTGAACACCGCGCCGTAACTGAACAGCGTGCCGCCGAGCCGCCCGCGCGCCTGCACGACGTCGTGGCCGTGGCGGCGCATGACGTCCGCGACCATCGCGCCGCAAAACTGGCGGGCCGTCGTGTCGGTTTCGATTTCGGGGAATTTCAGCGCGATCTCGTGCTGGATCGCGCCGATCGCGGCGACGCCCACGCGCGACAGCGCCGCGAATTCGACGTAGCGCTCGGGTTGAGCGATCAGTGCTTCGAGCTGGGCGCCGAGCGCGGTGGTGCGGAAGCGGTCGAAACGGGAATGCATGATGGAAAGAATCGGCCGAGTAACGTCTCAAAACGATACGTTACTCGGCCGGTAGCGTCAACGGCGGGATGTGCGCGATGCGCTGCATCAAGCGTTGCCGGCGCCCGGCGGTCACGCAAGACCGCCTGACGCCGCCAGTCTTACGCGTGTTTCCCCGCCTCGGCTTGCGCACTCTGCTGCGCTTTCAGTTCCTGCAACTCGGCCGTGAATGCCGGGCTGAAATCCTCGGCCTCGAACAGCGGGCGGATCTCGATGTCGGAGTCGCCGGGCATCGGGTTCGGGCAGCGCTTCACCCATTCGACCGCTTCTTCGATCGATTTCACCTGCCACAGCCAGAAGCCGGCGACGAGTTCCTTCGTTTCCGCGAACGGGCCGTCGATGACGGTGCGGTTCCTGCCGGCAAAGTGCACGCGCTTGCCGCGCATGCTCGGGTGCAGCCCGTCGGCGGCGAGCAGGATGCCGGCTTGCGCCAGTTCTTCGTTGAACCGGCCCATCGCGGCGATCATTTCGGGGTCGGGCATTCGGCCGGATTCGGAATCGGCGGTGGCCTTGACGATTACCAGGACGCGCATGGTCGTATCTCCTTGAAAGGAATCAGGGGGCGCCGACGGCCGCGCCGACGGCAAAAACGATCGGTTACGACAACACGACGCGCGGCGGCGACGCGAATCGACATCTGGCCCGACGAATATTCGGGGACGCACGCACCGGCGGGCGATGCGGCGGAGCCCTTTGCCAAAACTGTTATGCTGATCCTCACCACGTTCACGCGGAGGGTGCCATGGCTGCTAAGGAAGTGTCGAAGAAGAAGTACCTGAAAATCCTGAACAAACGCCTGCGCGCGGAACCGGCGGCCCCGGCCGGCGCGTCGTTTGTCTTTTTCCCGCTGGGCGCGAAGGCGAAGAACGCGACGGGTGTCGTGTCCGGCGATGCGCGCAGCAAGCGCGAACTGGCGGTGATGGCCGCGGTTCAGCGCAAGGCGGCCGAAGAGTTCGTCGTCGCCGGCGCCTGACCGGAACAACCTGCCGGACCGTCGTCCGGGTTGCCGCCACCGCGGCTTACGCGGCGGCGGCCTCGCAATGCGCGATTGCGCCGGCGAGCACGCGCGGGATGTCGTGTGTGATGGCCGGGCCGTGCATCGGCAGGATGACGTCGAGATCGAGCGCCTGGATCCGGCGCAGCGCGCTCGCCAAGTGTGCGAGCGACGGCAGGTAGTCCGAGCGCCGGATCGAATCGAGGATGGCCGGCAGCGGGTCGTCGGCGGCTTCGTCGCCGAAGCGCATCAGGATGTCCGACGACAGCAGCGCCTTGTACGCCGGCAGATACACGACGAGCGCATCCCATTGATGGACATGCTTCGTGAAGATCGGCACGACGTCGACGCCGGAGATCGTCGTCGGCTCGCCGTCCTTCAGCGGCTTCGCGCGCACGCCGAAGATATCGGCCAGCCCGTGTGCGCAGATCGGATGCGCATACGCGACGAGCGCCGGATTGGCCGCGAGGAAGTCGGGCAGTGCGCCCATCTCGTCGACTTCGAAATGCGGGACGACCACGCTGTTCACCATCGACGGCGCGATGCCGACGGTCGCGAGGCTCGCGCTCAGTTGCGGAAAGTTGGAACGCGTGCCCGTTTCGATGCAGACGACGTCGCCGTCGGGCGACCGGACGAAGAACTGGCTGAAGCCGAGCTTCAGCTTGTCGATGTAGGTCGTCGCGCGAAACAGGCCGCTGCGGATTTCTTCGATACGGGCGGTGTCCATCGAGGCGGTCCTTGCGCGGGCAGTGGGGGGGGCGGGGCACCCCGATCGCGCGCGCCGCGATGCACCAGGGGCGCGCGACACGGTGCCTCGACGCAGTCTAGCAGCGCCGCTCCAGGCGCGAATCCTGTCAGTTCACGCAGCAGCCGGCACGGCGCTGAACGCCATGCCGGCCGGAAAGCATGCCCGGGCCGTCGATGCGGCGCTCAGGACATCTTGTCGGCCGCTGCCGCATACCGGCCGCCGCCGCCCGCTTCGTCGCCTGCCGCGAGCTGTTCCAGCGCGAGCCCCTTCGTCTCGATGCCGAGCGTCCACACTGCAATGGCCGCCGCGACGAACGACAGCGCGCCGAGCGTGAACACGCCGCCCTGGCCGAACACCGGCAGTACGACGCCGACCACGTAAGGCCCGATCAGCGAGCCGACGCGCCCGATCGCCGATGCGAAGCCCGACCCCGTGGCGCGCGCACCGGTGCCGTACAGTTCGGGCGTGTACGTGTACAGCGCGGCCCACATCCCGAACAGGAAGAACTGCATTGCGAGGCCGGTGACGATCAGCAGCGTCGTGCTGCCGCCGTAGAGCGCGCTCTGGCCGTATGCGTATGCCATCGCACCGCCGCCGATCAGCGACGCGATGCAGGTCGGCTTGCGCCCCCAGCGTTCGACGAGCCACGCGGCGCACAGGAAGCCCGGCACGCCGCCGAGCGAGATCAGCACCGTGTAGAACACCGATTTCGTGACCTCGAAGCCGGCCTGCTGCAGCAGCGCGCCGAGCCACGACGTGAGGCCGTAGAAGCCGAGCAGCGCGAAGAACCACAGCAGCCACACCATCACCGTGCGGCGACGATACACGCCGCTCCAGATCTCGCGCAGCGCGCCGTGGCCGCGTGCCACGACCGGTTCCGCAAGCCGCGACGGCGGCGGCAGCGTCGTGACGCCGGCCGAGCGCATCACCTTCGCCTCGATCGTGTGCATCACCGTGTCGGCTTCCGCGTGCCGGCCCGCATGCTCGAGCCAGCGCGGCGATTCGGGCACGATCCGGCGCACGACGAGCACGAACACGGCGGGAATCGCGAGCAGCGCGAACACCGTGCGCCAGCCGAACTGCGGCAGCACGAAATACGCGACGATGCCGGCCGTGATGAAGCCGAGCGGCCAGAAGCCGTCCATCAGCGCGATCAGGCGGCCGCGCTTCTCGGTCGGCACGAATTCGGACAGCAATGTTTGCGCGACCGGGAATTCCATTCCCATCCCGATCCCGAGCAGCACGCGGTAGACGATCAGCGCGTCGACGCTCTGCGCGGTCGAGCACAGGTAGGAGGCCGCGCCCCACAGCACCATGCTCCACTGGAATACCGGCCGGCGGCCGAAGCGGTCGGCGAGCAGGCCGGCGACGGCCGCGCCGAGCACCATCCCGAAGAAGCTCGCGCTCGCGACGAGGCCGGCGGCCGCGGTCGACAGGCCGAACTCCTTGCGGATCGAGCCGAGCACGAACGTCATCGTGCCGAGGTCGACCGAGTCGAAGAAGAACGCGATCGCGATGATGAAGAAGATCCGCTTGTGATAGCCGGAGAACGGCAGGCGTTCGAGCCGGGCGGCGGCGGAGGCGGGAGCGGTGGCGGCGGGCATGGCGTCCTCTGAAATGAAAAGGGGCCGCGAAGCGCGTGCTTCGCGGCCCCGATGCTTCGTCTTCAGTAGACGCGACCACAAAATGCCGCATCAGAGGAAAAACGCCGCCTGCTTGCCCAAATGCGTCATCGGCGGCGGCGCGGGGTGCGGCCGCTTTGTATCAGTTCTTCAGCTTGTAGCCGGTGCGGAACATCCACGCGACGATCGCCAGCAGGATCACGAGGAACAGCCCGGTCGCGGCGAGGCTGATCCACACGTGCACGTCGGCGAGTCCGTAGAACGACCAGCGGAAGCCGCTGACCAGGTAGACGATCGGGTTGAACAGCGTGATGACGCGCCACGCGGGCGGCAGCATGTCGACCGAGTAGAAGCTGCCGCCGAGGAACGTGAGCGGCGTGATGATCAGGAGCGGCACGAGCTGCAGCTTCTCGAAGCTGTCGGCCCAGATGCCGATCACGAAGCCGAACAGGCTGAACGTGACCGCCGTCAGCACGAGGAACAGCACCATCCAGAACGGATGCAGGATGTGCAGCGGCACGAACAGGCCGGCCGTGGCGAGGATGATCACGCCGAGCAGGATCGACTTCGACGCGGCCGCGCCCACATACGCGATCACGATCTCCCAGTACGACACGGGCGCGGAGAGGATCTCGTAGATCGTGCCCGTGAAGCGCGGGAAGTAGATGCCGAACGACGCGTTCGAGATGCTCTGCGACAGCAGCGACAGCATCACGAGCCCCGGCACGATGAACGAGCCGTAGCCGATGCCGTTCACGTCGCTGATGCGCGAGCCGATCGCGGAGCCGAACACGACGAAATACAGCGACGTCGAGATCACCGGCGCGATGATGCTCTGCATCAGCGTGCGGCGCGTGCGGGCCATTTCGGCGCGGTAGATCGCGCGGATTCCATGCAGGTTCATGCGTCAGGCTCCTTGCTGCACGCCGTTGCGGCGGTTGTCGATCAGGCTGACGAAAATGTCCTCGAGCGAGCTCTGCGTCGTATGCAGGTCGCGAAAGCCGATGCCGGCCGAACCGAGCGCGTTGATCAGCGTCGCGATGCTCGCATCGTCGCGCTGCGAGTCGTACGTGTAGACGAGCGCTGCGCCGTCGTCCGCGCGTTCGAGGCCGAACGGCGCGAGCGCGGGCGGCACGTCCGCGAGCGGGTGCTCGAGCTGCACGGTGAGCTGCTTCTTGCCGAGCTTGCGCATCAGCTCGCGCTTCTCCTCGACGAGCACGAGCTCGCCGCCCAGGATGATGCCGATCCGGTCGGCCATTTCCTCGGCTTCCTCGATGTAGTGCGTGGTCAGCAGGATCGTCACGCCGCTTTCGCGCAGCGAATCGACGAGCTTCCACATGTCGCGGCGCAGCTCGACGTCGACGCCGGCCGTCGGCTCGTCGAGGAACAGGATGCGCGGCTCGTGCGACAGCGCCTTCGCGATCATCACGCGGCGCTTCATGCCGCCCGACAGCGTCATCAGCTTGTTGTCGCGCTTGTCCCACAGCGACAGCGCCCTCAGCGTCTTCTCGATATGTGCGGGATCGGGCGCCTTGCCGAACAGGCCGCGGCTGAACGACACGGTCGCCCAGACGGTTTCGAACGCGTCGGTCGTCAGCTCCTGCGGCACGAGGCCGATCATTTCGCGGGCCGCGCGGTAGTGATCGCGGATGTCGTGGCCGCCGACCGTCACGCGGCCTGAGGTCGGCGTGACGATGCCGCAGATCGAGCCGATCAGCGTCGTCTTGCCGGCGCCGTTCGGCCCGAGCAACGCGAAGATCTCGCCGGGGCGGATGTCGAGGGTCACGTGCTTCAGCGCCTGGAAGCCGGACGCGTAAGTCTTGGAGAGGTCGGAGACGGAAAGGATCGGTTGCATGCTCACGGATGGCACGGCCGGCCGGCGCAACGGTGTGCGCCGCGCGTGCCCGGTGCCGCCGCCGCTGCGAAGCGGCCGGGACCGGGGACGGCATGGCGAACGGGCGTCATGTCGAACGGCGTTGTGGTGCGGGATCGCAGGATCGCGGGATCGCCATATTAGCAATCGACAGATGGAAATGCATTCTCGTGGAAAGGGCGAGCGTTGCCGGTGCTGGATTGGCGTGAATTGACGGCGCATTACCCAATAACGTGGTGTTTTATTTGCGGCGGTTGAACAATGCGTGCCGTTTTATGCGAACGGGGATGCGATCGCGTGCCCGCCCGGCGGCGGCGCGGCCGGCCGGCCGACTGTGCCGCCCGAAGGCCGCCGCGCCGTACCGGGACGGCGTGCGCCGCGCTCGCGATAATGCGTTCCTTTCACCGTTTACGGAGCAGAGCGCATGTCTTTGGTCGATTTCAAATCCGTGGCGGCCGCGCAGGCCGTCGCGTGGAAATCCACGATCGTCGGCGAGGTCGGGCCGGCCAGGATCAAGGTGCTGCGCATGGATGCGCAGGCTTACGAAGCGGAAGTGCACGACTACAACGAGGGGCTGCTGGTGCTCGACGGCCGGATGATGCTCGAGGTCGGGGGCGAGACGGTCGTCGTCGAGGCCGGGCAAATGTACCTGGCGCTTGCCGGCACGTCTCACGCGGTGCTGCCGGGCAGCCACGGCACGCTCGCGATCGTCGATGTGTGAGGTTGCGCTGCAGCATGCAGGCGGATCGTCGAGGGCCGGCAGGCAAGGCAGAGCGCGGATCGGCCGCGGTTATTCAAACGCGTGTTATACGGGTCATGTATTTGTCTGAGCAAATAAATTGAAGGCTGTTTGAAAATCTGTCAAATCCCCGGCACGCACTGCGATTGCGCGGTTTCGGCCGTTTGGAACTCTGCATCCATTTACTTGTAGGAATCGTCCGATCATAGTCTCGTCAAACGACGCATCATGATAACGAATCAAGCGTACGGATGGAGACCAATTGATGAGACGCCTATCCGCGGGGCCAGTCGGACTGCCGTTTCCCGTTTTTTCGCTGAACGCAGGCGCGATGCAGGTCGCGTACCTGCGTTGTCATATCGCCGTGTAGCGGCGAACCACATCCCGTTTCGATTGTTCTCACGGCGCCGTGCCGCATGACGGCGCCGCGGGAGAGCGCTTGTCTGCCGCCGCGGCGCGTGCCGCATTTGCCTGACCGGCATCGCGGCAGCCTTGCGCACACCGTCATGCGCCGCGCGTTCGTGCGGCGGCGCGATACCAACCGGCGGGCCATGCAGCTTGTCCGGACGAGACTTGTCGTACCTGAAAAGGAGGGGTTGATGATTTGCATTCCTGAATGGCGGAAAGCGATCCTGTCGTGCGCGGTCATCGCTTTGCCGTTCGTCGCCGGTTGCGGCGGCGGTGACGATCCGGGGCCGATCAACGTGCCGCAGTGCTCGGGGAGCGCGTGCGGGCCGAGCGGTTCCGTCACGACGCCGCCCGTCGTCACGAAGCTGTGCCCGGACGCGCTCGACTACACGACGACGTACACGGGTGGCGCAGGCAGCGGCGAGTACGTGAAGGTGAAGTTCGACACGACGAAGATGACCTACCAGATGCAGTTCATCGAATCGTCGGTGCCGACGTCGGCGGGGCAGGTCAACAATACGCGCGCAGGCCTGACGATCAGCGGCGCGTTCCATCATCCGACCACGCTCCCGACCGCCGAGCAGAACCGCTGTGCGTTCGTGCTCGACAGCGGCGCGACGAGCGACGGCGCGTATTCGGTGACGATCAACCGTGCTGATCCGCCGATGCTGTTCGTCGGCAATGGCGTGGTGGGCGGCGGGATTCCGGGGGCGACGATTGCGTTCGCCGGTATCCCGCTGCTCCCGGGCATCACGCTCGGCGTCGTACCGTCGCGCACCTTCGATTTCTATCCGTTCATCGGCTTCACCGACACCGAAACCGACTTCACGAAAGTGGCGGGCAACTACAACGAGGTCGGCATCCATCTGTCGCCGATCGGCGGTGATGGTCAGAGCCCGACCGGGCCGGTCGGCTGGGAGCCCGACGTCGTCAACTGGAATCAGACGTTCAATGCGGACGGTTCGTGTTCTATCACGCAGGGCAGCGACTACTCGTGTCAGACGACCGGGACGCCGTGGGCGCAGCGCAAGAACGCGGACGGATCGGCAGACAATGTATTCGTGAGCAATCCGGTGGGGCAGGGGTATCCGATCGCGGGGCAGGGCTCGACGCTGATCATTGCACCGAGTCAGGCGAAAGGCATCATGATCGTCGGCAGGCTGAACGGCGTACTTGTGCCGATCGTGATTCGTGTCGGCTATACGCACGTCGATACGGTCAATCTGTTCGCATCGGTCGCCGATGCCGAAGTCGGCATCTCGATGCTGGCGTCGACGAAAGCGATTGCCGCGAACTCCCTGAAGGGGGGATATATCGGTGCGACCAGCGCATCCGCATGCGGCGTTGTGACATCCAGCGGTCAGGCGAACAAGGTGACGTCGCCGGGGCCGAGCTTCAACCCGAACATGCCGCACCCAGACCTGCCCGGCGTCTTCACCAATAACACCTTCTATTCGGTAGCAGGCAGTTGCGATGACGGCACGGCCGTCTCGACGATGGCCGCGAACTATACGTCCACGCTGTTCCAGGGCAGTACCGCGGCGTTCATCGATCCGCAGACGTCGGGGGTGACCTCGCAGTTCGGGCTCGACTACACGCAGGCGACGCCCGGCAAGATCAAGGTCACGGCCACGCAGGACTTCAACGCGAAGGGCGCGAGCGGCAACGTGGCGATCTTCAAGAAGGGCGACACGGGCTGGCTCGTGACGGCCGGCAATGTCTACGCGATGGTCGTCAACAACAGCCAGGTCAACCCGTTCTTCACGGTCGGCGCGTTCGTCCAGTAACCCTGTATTGAACACGTAACACCGGCGGCGCATGCGTCGCCGCCGGCGAATCGAATTTCAAGAGGATTCCTATGAACTTGAAGCAATGGATGGCCGCGGCGTCGCTCGCGCCCGTGCTGGCCGCGTGCGGCGGAGACGGCGACCCGCCGCCCGCGCCGGTGGTCCGGCTGTGCCCGCAGACGATCGACTACAACACCGTGTTCATCGGTGGGTCGGGGTCGGGCGAGCTCGTGAAGGTGCAGCTCGACACGACGAAGATGACGTACCGGATGACCTATCTCGCGTCGCCGGTGCCGGCCACCACGGGCACCGTGCAGCCGACGCGCGACACGGCACCGGCGAACGTGGTCGACGGCACGCTGGCCGACGAGACGGGCCTGCCGACGGTCAAGCTGAACCAGTGCACGTTCCGGATGCAGAACGCGAGCCTCGACCCGAGCCGCCCCGCGCGGCTGTTCCTCGGCGAAGGCGTGCTGGGCGGCGCGATCCCCGGCGCGACGATCCAGTTCGACGGCGTGATCGGCGTCGGCAAGATCCCGAAGACGACGTTCCCGTACTACCCGTTCATCAGCTTCTCGTCGCTGGAAACCGACCTGACGAAGATCGCCGGCAAGTACAACCAGCTCGGCTACCACCAGGTGCCGTCGCAAAGCTTCCAGCCGGTGGCGCTCGACCAGCAGGTGACGATCAACGCGGACGGCAGCTACGTCGAGACCGACAACTTCGGCAAGAAGAACGGCGGGCAGCCGCTCGCGTCGAGCGCGACCGTGAACCAGCCGTTCACGCTGCGTCCGGATGCGCCGGCGTTCCAGTCGCTCAACTACCTGCCGCAGATTCCGCCGACGCTCGCGGCGGTCGATCCCGCGAAGGCCGGCAAGGGAATCCTGATCGTCGGCAAGCTGCGCAACCAGCTCGTGCCGATCTTCATCCGCACCGGCGCGGCGAATGCGGACCTGACGCAGGGCTCGCCGAGCGCGGACGACGAATCGGGCATCTCGTTCCTGAGCCCGCAGACGGCGATCACGCAAGGCTCGCAGAACGGCGAGTACACGGGTGTCGACAGCGCGTTCAACTACCGCGCGACCGCGCTCGTCGGCGCGCAGGCCACGCTGCTCGATCCGTTCAACGCGTCGCAGGCCGCGCTCACGCGCGCACTGAACCTCGATTTCACGCAGAAGGTGCCGGGTGTCGTCACGACCGTGCATGCGGATGCGGCATCGGGGCCGGCGACCGGCAAGTTCGTGTTCACCGGCGGCGTGTTCGGGTTCCTCGACATGAACGATACGAGCAATCCGTACTTCACGGTCGGCGCCTTCGTGCAGTGACGCAAGCCCGGATGGAGACACGGCGGCGCCGCGCGAAGGGGCGCGGCGCCCGGACAGAACGAGAAGGAGACTTCATGAAGAAGCTGATTGTCGCGGGTGTCGTCGCAGGCGTATCGACGCTCGCATCGGCCCAGCAGGCGGGCGACAACGTCGCGACGCTGGGCTGGTTGCACATCATGCCGCAGGATTCGACCAACGGGCTCACGACGAATCTCGCCGGCATGCCGATCAACGGGCCGCTGCGCCTGCCCGGGTCGTTCACGTCGCCCGGCACGAGCCTGACCGTCAACAACGCCGATACGGTCGGCCTGACGCTCACGCACTTCTTCACCGACCACATCGCCGTGACGTCGGTGCTCGGCGTGCCGCCCGAGTTCACGCTGACCGGGCACGGCACGATCAAGCCGCCGGGCCCGTCCGGCGCGCTGGGCAGCGTCAACATGGACAACCCGGCCAACCAGCCGGCCGTGAAGAACGCAAGGCAGTGGAGCCCGACGATCATTCTGCAGTACTACTTCAATTCGCCGACGGCGAAGTTCCGCCCGTTCGTCGGGATCGGCGTGGCCTACAGCTGGTTCAGCAACATCGAACTGAACGGCAACTTTGCGAAGGACATCAACGAAAACCTCGGCAGCGTGCTCGCGGCGGGCGCCGGCAAGCCGGGGCCGACGTCGGTCGAGGGCAAGGCGTCGTCGTCGCTCACGCCGGTCTACAACGTGGGCGCGAGCTACGCGATCGACAAGCACTGGGGGCTGACGGCGACGCTGACGTACATGCCGCTGAAGACCTACTCGTCGCTCGTGATCAAGGCGGCCGACGGTTCGACGCTCGCCACCACGCGCACACGGTTGAAGGCGGATCCGCTGATCACGTTCGTCGGGATTTCCTACAAGTTCTGAGCCGTCCGGCGCGCATGACGCGCACCGGCGGCTTCCTGCGACCGTCGGGCCGGAACGATCCGGCCGGGCGGTCGCGTTCCTGGCGGCGTGCCGCCATTTGTGAAGAGAGGGGGCAGTTCAAATGAGCATTCGCAAAATCGTATCGCTTGTTGCTGCAGTGGCTTTCACCGCGGTTTCCGCCGCGCCTGCTTTCGCAGTCACCGTTTCGCGGGCTGATGGTCAGCCGATGAACCCGAATGGCGAGCCGTTCTCGGCGACCGGGCTCACGAACCTCAGCAAGGGCGCGATCAGCGCAGGCTGTACCGCGACGTTCAACGGCACGATCACGTCGACCGGCATCGTCAACATCACGTCGACGACGTTCTCGGGCGGCGCGACATGCTCGCTGATCAACGGCAGCGCGAGCAGCACGTCGCCGTGGACGGGGCAGGCCGACAGCACGACGCAATTGTCGATCAACAACGTGAAGGTGAACGTCACGCTGCTCGGCACCTGCGGGCCGAGCAAGGTTGTCACGACGTGGAGCGATACGAACTCTTCGCTGACGTTCAATAACGCCACGCTGACGCCGGATTGCACGGTGGGCGGCACGGTGCTGACGTCGCCGAAGTTCCACGTGCAGTAAGCGTCGCGGATCGAAGCGGGTACCCGCCGCGCGCGAGGGTCGTGCGACAGGTGCGGCGGGTATTTGCGGATTCGAAGGGTTCGTGCCGTCGCGTGCATCGGCGCGACGGCCGGATTCATTCGACAGAGCGGTCGCGATTCTCGTGTAAGGCCGCCATATATTAAGAGAGAGGCCGTACAGATGAACATTCGTCAAATTGCATCGCTTGTTGCTGCAGTGGCATTCACCGCGGGTTCGGCCGCGCCTGCTTTTGCAGTGACCGTTTCGCGCGTGGACGGCCTGCCGATGAATCCCAATGGCGAACCGTTTTCCGCGTCGGGGCTCACATCGCTCCAGAAGGGCGCGTTCAGTCCGATCAACTGTACGACGACGGTCAACGGCACCGTCACGCCGACCGGCATCGTCAACATCACGTCGACCCAGTTCACCGGCGGCACATTGTGCGTGTTGTTCACCGGTAGCGCGAGCAGTGCGGCGCCATGGACGGGAAACGTGGGCAGCACGACGCAAGTGTCGATCGACAACGTGAAGCTGGACATGCGGGTGCTCGGTACTTGTGGACCGAGTAAGGTCACGACGGCGTGGAGTGATCCGGACTCGCGGCTGACGCTCAACAACGCCGTGCTGACGCCGGATTGCACGGTGAACGGCTGGATCATGACGTCGCCGAAGTTCCACGTGCAGTAAGCGTCGGGCATCGATGCGGGGAACTCGCCTTGCACGAAGGCCGTGCGGGATGTGCGCGGGTTGCCGCTTCGTCGATGCGCTCGAGCCGTCTTCCGTATCAGCGTGACGACAGGCTGGCCGCACGTATCGCGATCCGATGCGTGTGGCGTTGCAGGGTCGGTACGGCGTACCGCGCCATCCGATTCGACTGAATTACCACTATTCCAAATTGGCCAGAACTATCCCGGAAGACCCATGCTTACCGATCCAGCAAAGTATGGAGATGCGCGCGGCGCGACGCCTGACCGGCTGCGCACGGCCGCGTGGCTGCAGTACCTGATCGAACATCTCGACGCTGCCGCTTGCGTAGCGATGGCGGCTGACGGGGGCGACACGACCGTTGCCGCGTCGCAGGCGATACGGATGCGGACAGGCGCGAATCTGTCGCGTGACGCAACGGCCGTGCTTCACGGGCTCGCGCCGTGGATCGCATCGGACGGCGGCGCCTGCGAATGCGACCTGACCGACCCGCGCGGCGCATGCTCGCATGTGCCTTCGATACGGCAACTCGCCGAAGCCGAACGCTGCTGCCCCGGCTCGCGTGCCGTGTTCGACACCGCGCACGGCGTGATCGATGCGTGCGCATTCGACGATCCCGATGTCGGCTGGGCCGCACTCGAGCGGATTGCCGGCGGTCTCGAATGCAGCGGGGGGGATGCCGGCACATGCACCGCACATGAGACGGGCGCGCAGGGCGACACGCTGCCTGCGAAGAACCTGAGAGACAGGCTCGCCGTCATCGCGGCGGCGAGCGGAGAGACGTCGACCCTGCCGGGCGCCGTCATCGACGCGATCGTGCTGCGT
Source organism: Burkholderia sp. 572 (assembly GCF_040545135.1). Lineage (NCBI taxonomy): Bacteria > Pseudomonadati > Pseudomonadota > Betaproteobacteria > Burkholderiales > Burkholderiaceae > Burkholderia > Burkholderia sp. 572. Next base: position 38,322 of record NZ_JBEPLH010000020.1, read on the forward strand.
GTATGCGGGCCACGTGACGATGCATCGCGTATCGACGAGATGGCTGCGCTCGTGACGTTCTCGGCCGTGCTCGCCGCCGGCGACGGGGCCTCCATCGCCGCGTATGGCGGTCAGCACAACCTCGTTGCGCGGGCGATCCGCACGCATCGCGCCGATCTGGCGTCGGTGGACGGGGTGCTCGCGGCGTTGTCCGTGTGCAGGCTGGATCGACTCGTCGGCGCGGGCAGCTTTTGGGCTTACTACCTGCTGGCGGGTATCGCGATTGCAGCGCCTGACGCCGTGCGGGAAATCGGTCGCCGTTTTCATGGCGACGAGTGGCAGGCGTGCCTCGATCACGTGCTCGCGTGGCCGGCGGTCAATCGCTTCGGGCCGAAGGAGGACATCGCATTCGACCGCCTGCGCGGCGCAATGAGCCTGACATCGCGATGGAATCCGATCGTCCGCGGGAAGCGGATGCGGAAGCGGGCCGGTGTAGCGCCCTGATTTCACGAGCAAGGGGGCAAGGCCGGCTCGACGCGCCAGCTTTTCCGAAGCCTCTTTCGAAGTAATCCGCAAGGATGCCAAACGATTCGCGTACGCGCATCCTGATTCGCGCGCCATGCCGGACCCCGTTCGCTCACGCGAACGGGCATCGGGCGGCAGCGCGCCGAGCCGTCATGCCATCACCAGTCCACACTGGCCGCACACCGCACACCGCACACCGCACACCGCACACCGCACACCGCACACCGCACACCGCACCATCCATCCCGCCTGCGCGCCCCGATTCCGGCGCCATCGCCCGAACGCAGTATGATTCCGCAAACGATGCCGGCGACCGCTTCGACGTCACTGCCCGCCCGCGTCGCCGAAGATCTGCCAAGCTTGCTGTAAGCCGGACGCAAACAGCCGCAGTGTGAGAGCGCTGCCGCGAACCCGCGTTCCGACCACCTTCATCGAAACGGTCAGTCAGATGTCAAAGCAAAACAAGAAAATCCTCCTCCTGAGCGTCAGCGCCGGCGCCGGCCATACCCGAGCGGCCGAAGCGATCCGCGCATTCGCCGACCACCATCCCGCCGGCATCGAAGCCACCCACCTGGACGTGATGGATTTCGTGTCCACCGGCTTCCGCAAGCTGTACACCGATCTCTACATCAAGCTCGTCAGCAGCCAGCCGGCGCTGTGGGGCTACCTGTACCAGAAGACGGACGAAGTCGATCCCGCCGCCCCGTCGCAGAAGATCCGGCGTGCGATCGAGCGGCTCAATTGCCGGCCGCTGCTCGCGGAGATCGAACGCCAGCGCCCGGACGCGATCATCTGCACGCACTTCCTGCCGGCCGAGCTGCTGTCGCGCGAGATCCGCAAGGAGCGCGTCGACACGCCGGTGTGGGTGCAGGTCACCGATTTCGACCTGCACAGCATGTGGGTCGTGCCGAACATGCGCGGTTATTTCGCGGCCAACGACGAGATCGCGTGGCGCATGCATGCCCGCGGCATGGCGCCTGAAACGGTGCACGTCAGCGGCATCCCGATCATGCCGGCGTTCGGTCAGCCTCTCGATCGCGCGGCCTGCGCGGCCGAGTACGGCCTCGATCCCGCGCGCCCGACCTTCCTGATGATGTCCGGCGGCGCGGGCCTCGGCGGGCTCGACGTGCTGGCGGCGCGCCTGCTCGGGATGGATGCCGACTTCCAGCTGATCGCGCTGGCCGGCAAAAACCAGGCGATGCTGGCATCGTTGCAGGAACTGGCCGCGCAACATCCGGGCCGGTTGTTTCCGCAGGGCTTCACGCAGCAGGTCGAGCGCCTGATGGCCTGCGCCGACCTCGTCATCACGAAGCCGGGCGGCCTGACGACGTCCGAATGTCTCGCGATGCAGTTGCCGATGATCGTCAACTCGCCGATTCCGGGCCAGGAAGAGCGCAATGCGGATTTCCTGCTCGAACAGGGTGTCGCGCTGAAGGCGATCGACGACGACGCGCTCGTCTACCGGATCCGCGCGCTGCTGCAGGCGCCGGAGCGTCTCGCCGACATGCGCCGCCGCCTCGCGCCGCTCGGCCGGCCGCTCGCCGGCCGCTTCGTGCTCGATCGCGTGCTGGGCCTGGAGCCCGCCGCATGAGCATCGCGCGCTTCGTGCCGACGCGCCATACGCTGTTTGTCGTTGCATGGGTCGTGTTGCTCGCGTATTTCTTCGCGAACGTGGAGATCCAGATCGAAGGCAGCGCGGGCTGGGCGGCCAACCTGCCGACGTGGCGCATCGAGCATCACTGGCTGCTCGACATCTTCTGGGGCGGGCGGCCGATGACCGGCTACCACGCGTGGGTGTTCCCGTTCGTCGCGCTGTTCTTTCACTGGCCGGCCGTGTTCAACGGACGGTGGTCGTGGCGCATCGAAGCGCGGATCGTCGCGTGCATCATGGTGTTCTGGCTGACCGAGGATTTCCTGTGGTTCGTGCTGAATCCGGCCTACGGTCTCGCCCGTTTCAATCCGGCCAACGTGCCGTGGCATATCCATTGGTTCGGCGTGGCACCGACCGACTACTGGACGATGAGCGCCGCCGCGATCGTGCTGTTCATTCTTTCCCGCGAGCGCAAGCGCGCGTTCTACTGATCCCCGACCCGACATGAAACTCGCCTTCATTGCCGCGCTCTCCGTCACGCTCGCCGGGCTCGTGCAGCCGGCCCATGCGGACCCGGCCTCCGAGGTGTCCGCCCGGCCGAGGCCGATCAAATGGGCGCAGGGCGTGACCGATGCGCATGTGAACAACCTGCATCGGATCACGCCGACGCTGTACCGCAGTGCGCAGCTGTCGCGCGCGGATGTGCCGGAACTGCAGAAGCTCGGCATTCGCAAGGTCATCAGCTTCCGTTCGTTTCACGCGGACGACAGCATCCTGGCCGGCACGCAGATCAAGATGCAGCGCATCCGGATCAACACCTGGGACATCCGCGACGAAGACATGGTCGCGGCGCTGAAGGCGCTGCGTACGGCCGACCAGGACGGCCCGGTGCTGATCCACTGCCAGCACGGCGCCGATCGTACCGGCCTCGTGTCGGCGTTGTACCGGATGGTGTACCAGGGCTGGACGCGCGAGCAGGCGCTCGACGAGCTGCAGCATGGAGGCTACGGGTTCCATCCGATCTGGCAGAACATCACGAACTACCTGAAGCGCGTGGATGTCGAGCGGTTGCGGCAGGAGGTCAATAGCGGCTGAGCCCGACCTGCGAGGACCAGCTCCCGACGTCACCGTAGTGCTCAGCGCTCGTCTACGCTGCAGCAGCAGAAAGCCGACTTTCCCGGCATGCAGCGGGTTCTTCACCCACGAGCTGCAGCAAAGTCCAAGCAGCCAGTCAGCCCCACCACGATCCTCGAAGAGGCGCGAACAAGGCCGTGCACCCGTGCAACACGGGATCCGACCTCTGCATGGCCCCGGATCGTTCGCGCAGCCCCGGGGCGATCTGATCGACCGCATCTTTGACGGGAAGCTACTTAAATCCAACATATTGTGGCTAAGTGGGTAATTTTGCCGATAAAACGCAGAATTAAAGAATTAGTCTCCTTGAGCCAAGGTGGCGTTAATTCTATAATTTTGGGTGTTAACCGGCATGGATAGGGTGTAAGACACACTATGTTGGATTTAAGCTTCAGCAAGCCGAGCGAGGTCGTCAAGCGACTCTGCGAGCGCCTGCGCACCGAGCGTCTGGCTGTGGGCCTGACGCAGTCGGATCTTGCCGGGCGTGCCGGCATCGCGACCAACACCGTGTCGAACCTGGAGGCCGGGCGCAATGTCGGCTTCGAGGCCGTGGTCCGGGTGGCGATGGCGCTCGGCCGAATCAAGGAGCTCGAAGGCCTGTTCCAGCCAAAGCTGGACAGCATCGAGGACATTCTGCGCTACGAGAAATCAGCCAAGCGCCTCCGTACGAGGAGGAAGTCCGGCGATGCCTGAACAAGTGAATGTTTTCTACGAGGGCTGGGGGGAGCGGTGGCTTTGGGGCACGCTGGTCTCCACGACTGCCCTGACCGGTCGCCCCCTGATTGTGTTCGAGTACAGCAACGAGGCGAGGCAGAGGGGCCTGGAGCTGTCTTTGTACACATTGCCGCTGGAGGGCCCCCGGTTGCGGCGAGATTTCCCGGTTCATCAATTGCAACTGCCGGGGCCTGTCTATGACGCGTTGCCGGACGGGTGGGGCATGCTGCTGATGGACCGTATGTTCCGGCGCCGTGGGCTCAACACGGCGCGCATTGGCGCCCTGGAGCGGTTGGCCTGTATCGGCAGCAACGCGATGGGGGCCATGGCGTTCGAACCCGTCGCACCCGAAGGAGAGGCGCCGGACGTCCACATCCCGCTGGAACAGCTTGCTGCCGAAGTTCAGGACGTGCTCCATGGTGAAGGGGGGGAGTTCCTGCAGACGTTGCTGCGGGTGGGCGGCTCGCCCCAAGGTGCAAGGCCCAAGGTCCTGATCTATCGCGATCCGCAAACCGGCGGGTTGACCACGGCCGCCACACCGGGCTTCGAAGCCTGGCTGGTCAAGTTCCCCGCAAGAGACGAGCACGCCGAGGTGTGCGCCATCGAGATGGTCTACGCCGAATGTCTGCGCAGATGTGGCATCGAGACTCCGGACACGCAGTACTTCAGTTTGCCCAATGGGCTGGCGGCGTTCGCCAGCAAGCGCTTTGATCGGCATGATGGATCGCGTGTCCCCATGCAGAGTCTCGCGGCGTTTACGGGGGCCGATTACCGGCAGGCGGGTTCGCTGGACTACCTCAACTTCTTGCGGGCGACCCGGATCTGTACCAACGACGTGCGAGAGATGAGGAGGGCCTTCGAGCGCGCCGTCTTCAACGTCGCGTTCAACAACCGCGACGACCATCCCAAGAACTTCGCCTACGTCATGGCGCCAAATGGTCAGTGGAGACTGGCGCCGGCCTACGATGTGACCTTCTGCGAGGGGCCCGGCGGATATCACCAGATGGACGTGATGGGTGAGGCACTGGAGATTTCCCGCACGCACATGCTTCGGTTTGCCGAGGAAGCCGAAGTGCCCCAGGACGTTGCCGGCAGGATGATCGACGACATTTGCGAAGTGGCCGGTCAATTCTCGGACATGGCCGAGAACATGTACCCGCGGATCATTACTCGAGATACCCTGCGCACGATCCAGGGCCGCATCAACGAGAACGTTGCCCTGCTTCGCCAGGCTCCCGTGGGTCGCGCTCGCCGGTGAGGATGCACGTAAAAACGCCGCCGACAATCCCTGTCGGCGGCGCTTCGTCAGTATATTGATGAGCGGGCAGTGCGTCCGCCGTCGTCAAACCGTCTCCGGCTGCCGCACGGCCTTCGCGACATTCCGCGCCATCGCCCCGTTCGCGACGAAATAAGGCACGTCGACACGCGCGAGCGGTTGCTTGCCACGAATCTTGTCCGCGATTTTCTCCGCGATCATGATCGTCGGCGCATTGAGGTTGCCGGTCGTGATGATCGGCATGATCGACGCATCGACCACACGCAGCCCTTCCAGCCCGTGCACGCGGCCTTCTTCGTCGACCACCGCCATATCGTCGTAACCCATCTTGCACGAGCACGACGGATGGAACGCGGTTTCCGCGCGGGCCCGCACGAACGCGTCGAGTTCCTTGTCGGTCTTGCAATCGGCGCCCGGGTTCAGCTCGCGGCCGCGATAGCGGTCGAGCGCGGGTTGCCGCATGATTTCACGCGTCGCGCGGATCGCATCGCGGAACTCGCGCCAGTCGAGCGCTTCGGCCATGTAGTTGAACAGGATGCTCGGATGCTGGTTCGGATCGCGCGAGCGCAGCTTCACGCGGCCGCGGCTCGGCGAGCGCATCGAGCCCACGTGCGCCTGGAAGCCGTGCATCTCGATCGCGTTCGAGCCGTTGTAGTTGATCGCCACCGGCAGGAAGTGGTACTGGATGTTCGGCCACAGGTCGTCGTCGCGCGTGCGGATGAAGCCGCCCGCCTCGAAGTGGTTGCTCGCGCCGAGGCCCGTACCGTTCAGCATCCATTCAAGGCCGATCTTCGGCTGGTTCCACCACTTCAGCGCCGGGTACAGGGAGACGGGTTCCTTGCACTCGTACTGGATGTACATCTCCAGGTGATCCTGCAGGTTCTGGCCGACGCCGGGCAGGTCGAGCACGACGGGAATGTCGAGCTCCTTCAGCCACGCGCCGGGGCCGACGCCCGAGCGCTGCAGCAGTTGCGGGGACGCGATCGCGCCGCTGCACACGAGCACTTCGCGGCGCGCGTGCGCGGTCGCGCGTTCGTTGCCGCGCAGGTACGTGACGCCCGATGCGCGCTTGCCGTCGAACAGGATGCGATCGGCGAGCGCATGCGTGACGATCTCGAGGTTCGGCCGTGCACGCGCCTGGTCGAGGTAGCCGCGCGCGGTGCTCGCCCGGCGGCCCTTCGGCGTGACGGTGCGGTCCATCGGGCCGAAGCCTTCCTGCTGATAGCCGTTCAGGTCGTCGGTGCGCGGATAGCCGGCCTGCACACCCGCGTCGACCATCGCCTCGAACAGCGGGTTCACGCCCGGCTTGCTGGTCGTGACCGACACGGGGCCGCTGCCGCCGTGATAGTCGTTCGGGCCGACGTCGCGCGTCTCGGCTTTCTTGAAGTACGGCAGGCAGTCGAGATACGTCCAGTTCTCGAGGCCCTTGTGCGTCGACCAGTTGTCGTAGTCGAGCGCGTTGCCGCGGATGTAGCACATCCCGTTGATCAGCGACGAGCCGCCGAGCCCCTTGCCGCGCCCGCATTCCATCCGGCGGTTGTCCATGTGCGGCTCGGGGTCGGTTTCGTACGCCCAGTTGTAGCGGCGGCCCTGCAGCGGATAGGCGAGTGCCGCCGGCATCTGCGTGCGGAAGTCGAAGCGGTAGTCGGGGCCGCCCGCTTCGAGCAGCAGCACCGTCACGTCCGGATCTTCCGTCAGGCGCGTTGCGAGCACGTTGCCCGCGGAGCCCGCGCCGCAGATGATGTAGTCGTATTCGCGTGTCGTCATGACGGTCAATCTCCTTTCGTGATCCTTAAAACACCGGGTTGTAGCGGCCGAGCTCGACCTGCACCGACTTGATTCGAGTGTAGTGCTCGAGCGTCGTGATGCCGTTCTCGCGTCCGACACCGGATTGCTTGTATCCGCCAACCGGCATCTCGGCCGGCGATTCGCCCCACGTGTTGATCCAGCAGATGCCGGCCTCGAGGCGATGGATCGTGCGGTGCGCGCGCGACAGGTTCTCCGTCACGACGCCGGCTGCGAGCCCGTAATGCGTGTCGTTCGCGCGGGTGATCACTTCGTCTTCCGATTCGAAATCGAGGATGCTCATCACCGGCCCGAAGATTTCCTCGCGGACGATCTTCATGTCGTCGCGGCAATCGCCGAACACGGTCGGCGCGACGTACTGGCCGCCGCCGAAGTGGCCGTCTGTCAGGCGCGTGCCGCCCGCGAGCAGCTTCGCGCCTTCGGCCTTGCCGCTTTCGATGAAGCCGAGCACCTTGTCGAGCTGCGCGGCCGATACGAGCGGGCCGAAGTTGGTGTCGGCGTCGGTCGGCTTGCCCACGCGGATGCGCTTCACGCGTTCGAGCACCTTCTGCGTGAACGCGTCCTTGACCGAACGGTGCACGAACACGCGCGTGCCGTTCGTGCAGACCTGGCCCGAGCTGAAGAAGTTGGCGGTGACCGCGATGTCGGCCGCGCGGTCGAGATCCGCATCGTCGAACACGATCAGCGGCGACTTGCCGCCGAGCTCCATCGTCACTTCCTTCAGCGACGATGCGCCGGCCAGCGACATCACCTTCTTGCCCGTCTCGACGCCGCCGGTGAACGACACCTTCGCGATGTCCGGATGGCCCGTCAGCAGCGCGCCGACCGAGCCGTCGCCCTGCACGACGTTGAACACGCCGGCCGGCACGCCGGCTTCCGTGTAGATTTCCGCGAGCTTCAGCGCGGTGAGCGGCGTGACTTCGCTCGGCTTGAACACCATCGCGTTGCCGGCCGCGAGCGCGGGCGCCGTCTTCCAGCACGCGATCTGGATCGGGTAGTTCCATGCGCCGATGCCCGCGCACACGCCGAGCGGCTCGCGCCGCGTGTAGACGAACGATTCGGCGCGCAGCGGCACCTGCAGCCCTTCGATCGCGGTGGCGAGGCCCGCGTAGTACTCGATCACGTCCGCGCCGGTGACGATGTCGACCGCGAGCGTCTCGGCGATCGGCTTGCCCGTGTCGCGCGTTTCCAGCGCCGCGAGTTCGTCGTTGCGCTCGCGCAGCAGGTCGACCGCGCGGCGCAGGATGCGCGAGCGCTGCATCGCGGTCATCGCGGCCCATTCACGCTGGCCTTCCTGCGCGGATGCAACCGCGCGATCGACGTCGGCCGCGCTCGCTTGCTGCACCTGCGCGAGCAGTTCGCCGGTGGCGGGATCGAAGGTGTCGAAAGTCTTGCCGCTCGTGGCGTCGACGTAACCGCCACCGATGTAGAGGCGCTGCAAACCGAATACGGACATGAGGATCTCCTTGAGGGCGACTGCGTCGCGCGTCAGTCGGACGCGAGCAGCAGGTCGATGTAATCGTGGGCGAGCTTCAATGCAGCCCGGGTGTCGATCGGGCCGCCGGCGAGTGCGCCGCGCAGCCACAGGCCGTCGATCAGCGCGGCGAGGCCGCCGGCGGCCTCGCGCGCCTGCGTGCGGGGCAACGCCTTCGCGAATTCCGCGCACAGGTTCGAATGGAGGCGCCGCGTGTTGACGTGCTGCAGGCGCTTGAGCATCGGGTCGTGCATGCTCTGCGACCAGAACGCGAGCCACGTCTTCATGACGGGCGCGCTCACCTGTGTGTCGTCGAAGTTCGCGGCGACGATCGCGCGCAGCCGCGAGCGCGGGTCCTTGCGTGCCGCCACGCGGCGGCGCGTGGTGGCCGACCACAGGTCGCGCAGCACGTGCCGCATCGTCGCTTCGAGCAGGCCGTCCTTGTCGCCGAAGTAGTGGCTGACGATGCCCGTCGAGATGTTCGCGCGCTGCGCGACGGACGCGAGCGTCGTGCCGGGCAGGCCCGCTTCGTCGATCGAACGCAGCGTGGCGTCGATCAACTGTGCGCGGCGAATCTCCCGCATTCCGACTTTCGGCATCGCGACTCCCTTCGCCCGGACGGGCCGTCCATGGAAGTCGAGAGCTTAGCGGTTTTTTATTGATCGTTCAATCAACAAAAAATCGGGGTCTGACGGTGACGGCGGGTGCCGGGCAGACGAAAGGGCAGTCGGCCGTGCGTTGTGCAGGTGCGGAAAAATAATCGAAAGATGGTTAAGAAAACAGAAGTTTGTTTAAAACGCTTTCTGAAGTCGGCGATCAATCCGGTTAATCGTTACGGGTGTCGAAGCGATTACGGAATGAAAGAATATTGAGCTGTGTGATATTCGGTGAAATATGGAAGCCGGTTGAAGAAGCGACGTCACGTTTCATTCATGAAAATTCGTTTTAAATAGGTGAATTAAACGGTTCAAGTTATTGAATTTAAATGAATATCGCATGATAAGGAGTGGTTCGAACGGTGCTCCGCAAACGATTGCGATCACCCTCGAAAGGATTCTGCCTACCATAAAAAATGGCGGAATAATTTGAAGCGGCGGTATTTCCTGACAGAGTAGAGGGTATCGTTGGAATGACTTGAGTCAGTAATATTGTCCGTATTAGTATGGCGCCGCACTACGAGGAATGAATCGATGCCGCCGGTATTGCCGCGGTGCATTGGCCAATCGCGCGATTCGGATTGCGCGCGAAAACCGGCGCAGCCATTGCGCACCTGCAGCATGCCGCGACGTCGAGACGCCGCATCCACCGGAGAACGACGATGCTGACCGAAAAACACGTGGTCCCGCTACCGAATGGTCTGAAGGTCTACGTCGAACGGAACGTGTTCGACCCGGCGTTCGACACGGCGATGCTCGTCAACGGCGCGCTCGCGACGACCGCGTCGTTCGGGCAGACCGTCCAGTATCTCGGCGAGCGGATGAACACGATCTGCTTCGACCTGCCGTACGCGGGGCAGTCGCGCCAGCACAACCCGGGCTGCTTCATCCTGACGAAAGACGACGAAGCCGCGATCCTGCAGTACCTGGTCGAGCGTTTCGCGCCGGCCTACCTCGTGTCGGTGTCGTGGGGCGGCGTGGCGTCGCTGTTCGCGCTCGCACGCGGCTGCCCGAGCGTGCGGCGCGCGGCGATCTGCTCGTTCTCGCCGTTCCTGAACGACGCGATGGTCGACTACGTGACGCGCGCTCGCGACCACATCGCGGCCGGCGAGAACCTGAAGGCCGCGCAGTTGCTGAACGACACCGTCGGCCGCTACCTGCCGCGCATCATGAAGCTGTACAACTACCGCTATCTCACGCGCCTGCCGCGCGACGAGCAGGACCAGGTCGCGTTCCACGTCGACCAGATCCTGTCGCTGCAGCCCGAGCGCTACCTCAGCGAGTTCTCGAACATCGGCTGCGAGCTCCTGTTCCTGAACGGCGAGCGTGACGAATACACGACGCCCGCCGACGTGCGCCAGCTCGGCGCGCATGTGCCGCGCGCGCGGTTCGCGACGGTGCCGGACGCCGGCCACTTCCTCGACATCGAAGGCCGCGCGCAGCGCGAATACACGCGTGCGGCGCTGCTCGACTTTTTCTGCGGCGAGTCGTCGCTCGCCGCCGGCATCGCGCTCGCCGCCGCGCAGGCGTGCGTGCCCGCGCCGATGCACGCGCTGTCGTCGTGACGCCGCGCGCCGTGCGTCCGGTACGCAGCGCGCATCCGAATTCCCATCCCAACGAGGCAGGCCAGCCGTGAATATCGTTCAGACCATCGCCATCGTCGTTCCGTGGGCCGCGTGGCTCGCCTACTGGATCGCCACTTCGCAAGGCGTGAAGGCGACCGTGCGCAAGGAAGCGTCGCGCTCGCGCACGCTGCAGTCGATTCCGCTGATCGTCGGCGGCGCGCTGATCATCCTGCCCGATCCGTCGTGGCAGGCGCTCGTGCCCGACTGGCAGCGTTTCGGCCTGCAGGCGCAGTGCGGGCTCGCGGTGCTGGTCGCGGGCCTGCTGTTCTCGGTGTGGGCGCGGCTGCATCTCGGCACGAACTGGAGCGTGTCGGTCACGCTGAAGGAAGACCATGAACTCGTGCGCACCGGGCCGTACGCGCTCGTGCGTCACCCGATCTATACGGGCTGCCTGATCGCGCTCGTCGGCGCCGCGCTGATCGGCGGCGAATGGCGCGGCGCGATCGGCGTGCTGCTCGTGTTCGCGTCGCTCGCGTACAAGGTGCGCGTCGAGGAAAGCTGGCTGACCGGGTATTTCGGGCCGGCATACACGCAGTACCGCCGCGAGGTCGCGGCGCTGATTCCCGGCTTCTACTGATCCCCGCGAGGCGCGCGATGGCGAAGATGATCGTGACCGCGATCGGCTCGGCGGGCGACGTGCATCCGCTGCTCGGCGTCGCGCGCACGCTCGCGGCGCGCGGTCACGACGTCGTGTTCTGCACGCACGCGCCGTTCGAGGCGGCCGTGCGCCATTGCGGGTTCGAATTCGTGCCGATCGGCACCGCGGCCGAATACGAGGCCGCGATGGCGAACCCCGCGCTGTGGGATTCGCGCACGTCGTTTCGCACGCTGTGGCAGGTGATCGCACCGACGCTGCGCCCGCACTACGACGCGCTGCGTGCGCTGGCCGACGGCGACACGGTGCTCGTCGGCACGCTGTGGGCGTTCTCCGCGCGCTTCATGCAGGAGCTGCACGGCACGCCGTACGTGTCGGTGCAGGTGTCGCCGTCGACGCTGCTGTCCGCGCATGCGCCGCCGACCCACCCGCGCCTGACGATTCCCGCGCGTTGGCCGCTGCCCGTGAAGGCGGCGCTGATGACGCTGATCGAGCGTCAGGTGCTCGATCGCACATGCGGCCCCGCGCTCAACGCGGTGCGCCGCGATCTCGGGCTCGCGCCCGCGCGGCGCGTGCTGGGCCGCTGGCTGCATTCCACCGACGGCGTGCTGTGCCTGTTTCCCGGCTGGTTCGCGCCGCCGCAGCCGGACTGGCCGTCGAATCATCTGCAAAGCGGTTTTCCGTTGTTCAACGATATTGCGACTCCCGACGACGATGTGGCACTCGATGCGTTTCTCGCGGCCGGCGAACCCCCGGTCGTGTTCACGGCCGGTTCGACACGCGTCGATCACGCGGCCTACGCGCGCGCGGTGGCGGACGCGCTGCGCGCGACCGGCGCGCGCGGGATCCTGCTGACGCCGCACGATGCGGCGCCGGACGGCGACCGTTTGCTCGTGCGCCGCTTCGTGCCGATGCGCACGCTGCTGCCACGCTGCCGCGCGCTCGTGCATCACGGCGGGATCGGCACGGCGGCGCTCGCGTTCGAAGCCGGGATCGCGCAGGTCGTCACGCCGTTCGCGCACGACCAGTTCGACAACGCGCAACGGGTTGCCGCGAGCGGCTGCGGCGTGCGGGTCGACGGCCCGATCGACGGTGCGCGCCTAGGCGCGGCGCTCGCGCGCGTGCTCGGCGAGCCCGCGTTTGCGGCGCACGCGGCGCGTACACGCGCACGGCTGGCGGCCGAGCGGGACGGCTGCGCCGCCGCCGCCGATTTCATCGAGCGGTTCGCGCCGCGGCGCGGGCGGCCAGCCGCACGGCCCGAAGCCGCGGTGGCCGGCGCATGAGCACCGCGTCGCCGCTTCACGACGGGCCCGTCGCGGCGTCCGCGTTCGACGCGCCGGCCCCGGCGTCGGAACCGGCCGCGCAACCGGTGCGCGGTATCCGGCTCGCGCTGCTGACGTTCGCGCTGTCGCTCGCGACCTTCATCGAGGTGCTCGACTCGACCGTGACGAACGTCGCGGTGCCGGCCATTTCCGGCAGTCTCGGCGTATCGAACAGCCAGGGCACGTGGGTGATCAGTTCGTATTCGGTCGCGGCCGCGATCGCGGTGCCGCTGACGGGCTGGCTCGCGCGCCGCGTCGGCGAATTGCGGTTGTTCGTCGGCGCGGTGCTGCTGTTCACGCTGACGTCGCTGCTGTGCGGGCTCGCGCGCGACCTGCACGTGCTCGTGATCTGCCGTGCGCTGCAGGGGCTGTGCTCGGGGCCGATGGTGCCGCTGTCGCAGACGATCCTGCTGCGCACGTTCCCGCCGGACAAGCGCACGATCGCGCTCGCGCTGTGGGCGATGACGGTGCTGCTCGCGCCGATCTTCGGGCCGGTGGTCGGCGGCTGGATCGTCGACAACTTCTCGTGGCCGTGGATCTTCCTGATCAACCTGCCGATCGGGCTGTTCTCGTTCGCGGTCTGCACCGCGATGCTGCGCCCCGACGCGCAACGCGGCACGGCCGGCCCGATCGACGTGCCGGGCATCGTGCTGCTCGTGATCGGCGTCGGCTCGCTGCAGGCGATGCTCGATCTCGGCCATGATCGCGGCTGGTTCGGTTCGCCGCTGATCGTCACGCTGGCGGTGGTCGCGGGGCTCGCGATCGTGTCGCTGCTGATCTGGGAGGCGGGCGAGGCGCATCCCGTCGTCGACCTGAGCCTGTTCCGCGATCGCACGTTCTCGTTCTGCGTGCTGATCATCTCGCTCGGGATGATGAGCTTCTCGGTGGTCGGCGTCGTGTTTCCGCTGTGGATGCAGGCCGTGATGGGCTACAACGCGTTTCACGCGGGGCTCGCGACGGCGTCGCTCGGCGTGCTCGCGCTGGTGTTCTCGATTCTCGTCGGGATCCACGCGCACCGCTTCGACGCGCGCGTGCTCGCGACCTTCGGCTTCCTCGTGTTCGCGGCCGTGCTCGCGTGGGATGCGCATTTCACGCTGAAGATGACGTTCGCGCAGATCGCCGCGCCGGGGCTGATCCAGGGGATCGGGCTGCCGTGCTTCTTCATTCCGCTGACGGCCGCGACGCTGTCGCGCATTCCGGACGACAGGCTCGCCGCCGCGTCGAGCCTGTCGAACTTCCTGCGCACGCTGTCGGCCGCGTTCGGCACCGCGATGAGCGTGACGCTGTGGGACAACCGCGCGACCTATCACTACGACGTCGTGTCGCAATCCGTCACGCACGCATCGGCGAACACGCAGCGCTTCGTGCACACGCTGAACGCGATGGGCGTGGACGGCGTACGCGAGCTGACGACGCTGCACCAGGTCGTGATGCAGCAGGCCTACATGATGGCGACCAACGACATGTTCTGGATGGCGAGCATGACGTGTCTCGCACTCGCGGCGATGATGTGGCTGACGCGGCCGAAGCGTGGCGCGGCCGCGTCGTTCGGGCATTGAGGAGAGGAACATGACGACACTCGGCGCACTCGTGATCCTGTATTACCCGAGCGACGCGCAGCTCGACGCGCTCGGCACCTGGCGGCACGCGTGCGATGCGCTGCTCGTCGTCGACAACACGCCGCAGCCCGATGCGCGGGCCCGCGAGCTGTGCGCGCGCGAGGGCATCGCGCTGCTGCATCACGGCAATCGCGGCGGCATTGCCGGCGCGTACAACGCGGGCCTCGCGACGCTGTTTCGCGACCGCGTCGATGCCGTCGCGCTGTTCGACCAGGATTCGTCCGTGCCCGCCGCGTATTTCCCCGCGATGCGCGACGTCTGCGCCGGGCTCGCGGGGCGCGCGTTCCTGGCCGGCCCGCGCATTTTCGACGAGAACGCGCGCAGTTTCCTGCCCGAACTCTCGACCAACGGGATCGGGCTGCGCCGCTTGCGCATCGAGCCGGGCGCGCCGCTGCAGCGTTGTGCGTTCCTGATCTCGTCGGGCTGCGTCGTGTCGCGCGATGCGTTCGACGTGCTCGGCCGCTTCGACGAGACGCTGTTCATCGATCACGTCGACACCGAGTACAGCTTCCGCGCGCTGGCGCGCAACGTGCCGCTTTATGTCGTGCCGTCGCTGGTGCTGCCGCACCGGATCGGCGCGAAGCAGCGTCACGCGATCGGCCCGTTCGAAATGACGTCGATGAATCACTCGTGGCAACGGCGCTACTACAGCGCACGCAATGCGGTGCAGCTCGGGATGCAGTACGGGCTGCGCTTTCCGGTGGCGATCGTGCCGAACCTGCTGACCGTGTGGCAGGTCGCGCAGATCGCGCTCGTCGAACGCGACAAGCGCGCGAAGCTCGCCGGCATCCTGTTCGGCATCGCGGACGGCCTGTTCGGCCGGCTCGGCCCGCTCGAGCGCACGCGGCCGCGGCTGGCCGAGCGGGCGCGGCGCGTTGAGCGGCGCATTCAGCAGGGATGAGGAGCGAGATGCGGCGTGTGAAACAAGCAGCGGGTTGGGCGCATCGCATGAAGGGCGGCACGGTGATCGTTGCCGCGGCGGTGTCGCTGGCACTGGGCGGATGCGTGCCGACGGGCTTCCTGCCGTCGCTGTCGTTGCACGCGCCGGCCGACGATGCGCTCGCGCAGACGGCCGGCCCCGGCGTGAACGGCGCGTGGCCCGCGCCCGACTGGGTGAAGCAGTTGCAGGATCCGCAGCTCGACGCGCTGGTCGCCGAGGCATCGCAGAACAACCCCGACCTGCAGGTTGCGCAGGCGCGGCTGCGGATCGCGCAGGCGCAGTTTCAGCAGTTCGATTCGTTGACGGGGCTGACGGGCACGGCCGGCGCAACGGTCAGCCGCGCGCGGATGCCGAAGCCGGGCGACGACGTCGCCAACGTGTCGGTCGGCGGCTATCGTGTGCCGGTCGAGATCTTCGGCGATCCGAACGTATCGCCGTCGTCGGTGTTCGTCGGGCTCAACTACCAGCTCGACCTGTGGGGCAAGAACCGCGCGGCGACGAAGAGCCTGATGTCGCTGCGTGAAGCGGCGCGGGTCGAGGCCGAGCAGGTGCGGCTCACGCTGGCGGTCGCGATCGTCACCGTGTACTGCCAGCTCGACCAGGCCTATGCGATGCAGGAACTGCTGCAGCAGAAGCTGAAGGTGAGCCAGCGCGTGACGACCGTGCTGCGCGAGCGCACCGCGCGCGGGCTCGACAACGCATACGACGCGAGCGATGCCGCGATCAAGCGCAGCAAGCTGCTCGCGCAGATCGCGCAGAACGACGAGCAGATCAAGCTCGCTCAACTGCAGCTCGGCGTGCTGTCGGGCCGCGGCCCGGAGCGCGGGCTCGCGCTGCAGCGGCCGCGCGTCGGCGCATTTGCCGGCGGCGCGCTGCCCGCGCGGCTGCCGGCCGGACTCCTCGGCCGCCGGCCCGACATCGTCGCCGCGCGGTTGCGCGTCGAAGCCGCGTTCGCGAATGCCGATTCGACGCGTGCGCAGTTCTATCCGGACGTGAACCTCGTCGCGCTCGGCGGCGTGTTCGCGCTGACGCCCGCGTCGCTGTTCTCGCGCGACGCGCTCGCCGGTTCCGTCGGCCCGGCGATCTCGCTGCCGGTCTTCGATCGCGGCCGGCTGAAGGCGAAGCTCGGTGCGGACGTCGCGCAGGCCGACGTGGCGATCGGGCTGTACAACAAGACTGTCGACGACGCGCTCGGGCAGGTCGCGCAGCTCGTCACGTCGCTGCAGACGTCGCAGACGCTCGTCGCGCAGCAGCAGGATGCGGTCGCGGCCGCGCAAAAGATCGTGCAGATCGCGACCGACCGCCACCGGCGCGGCGTGCTGATGCAGAAGGACGTGGATGTCGCGGATCTCACGCTGATCGACGAGCGCGCGCAGTTGATCGCGCTGCTCGGCCGGCAGCGCACGCTGCGCGTCGGGCTGGTCGGTGCGTTGGGCGGCGGGTTCGATGCGGGCGCGACGGTCGCGCAGGCGCCGGCCGCGCATCGGGCGCGTAGCGGGGCGGCGAAGCGAGGTGCGTCGACCGTCGCACCCGCCGCGCCCGCGATGGCGGCTGCGACCGCCACGACCGCATCCGCCGCGAACGCGAGCACATCGGTGGCGGGGCCGTCCGCCGATGCGCGTGCGCGGAGCGTGTCCGTCCCGCAGGTCGTCGCTGCATCGGATACCGGGGCCGCACGACGCGACGACGCGGCACGCACGCCGGCCGTCGGCGCGACGCCTCGCGGCACCCCCGTTCCCGCGCGCACGGCGGCCGCGACTCCGGCGCCGAGCCTGTCGGTCATGCCGCCGATCCCCCTGTTCCAGCACGATCGTCTGATCGTCACGCAAAGCGACTGATGCACCACGACAACCTACATACCGCCGCGCCGCCGGCCGCACTGAACGATCCTGCACTCGACGCGCGCCGCGCGACGCGTCGCAAGCGCTTCATCGTGTTCTTCGCGGTCGTGCTGGTGGCCGCGCTTGCATGGATCGCATACTGGTTGCTGAGCGATCGTTATTACGAAGACACCGACGACGCGTACGTGGCCGGCAGCATCGTCCAGGTCGCCGCGCAGATCCCGGGGTCGGTGACCGACGTCGTGGTCGCCGATACGCAGGCCGTGCGCGCCGGCCAGACGCTCGTGAAACTCGACGACACCGAGGCGTCCGTCGCGTTCGCGCAGGCGAAGGCGCAGCTCGCACAGGCCGTACGGCAGGTCGCGAACGCGAAGATCTCGAACACGATGTACGTCGAGGCCGTGAACGCACGGCGCGCCGACCTGTCGCTCGCGCAGCGCGCGTTCGCCGCGCGCTCGGGCGCATCGGTCGAGATCGTCGCACCCGAGGAGCTCGCGCGTGCACGGGCCGCGGTCGCCGGTGCGCAGGCGAATCTCGCGGCCGCGCAGGCGCAGCTCGACGCGGCGCGCGCGCTCGGCACCAGGCTGCCCGTCGACGAAAACCCGGCCGTCGTGCAGGCGGCCGCGCAGTTCAAGCTCGCGTACCGCAACCTGAAGCGCACGACGATCGTCGCGCCCGTCGACGGCACGATCGGGCAGCGTTCGGTGCAGGTCGGCCAGCAGGTCGGGCCCGGCGTGCCGCTGATGTCGATCGTGCAGCTCAACCGGCTGTGGATCGAGGCGAATTTCAAGGAAGGGCAGATCCGCCACATGCGCATCGGGCAGCCGGTCGAGGTCGTGTCGGATCTCTACGGCTCGCGCGTGACCTATCGCGGTCGTGTGCAGGGCTTCTCGGCGGGGACGGGCAGCGCGTTCTCGATGCTGCCGTCGCAGAACGCGGCCGGCAACTGGATCAAGGTCGTGCAGCGCGTGCCGGTCGTCATTGCGCTCGAGCCGCGCGATCTCGCCGCGCATCCGCTGCGCGTCGGGCTGTCGATGCGCGCAACGGTCGACACGCACGACCGCAACGGCCATGCGCTCGACAGCGAGCCGCCGACGCCGGCCGTCAGCACGCGCGTGCACGACGGGGTGGCGAGCGACGCGGAAGCGGCGGCGGCCGCGATCATTCGCGAGAATCAGGGCGGGTAGCGCCTGCCCGGGAGAGGGGCGGCCGGTCGCGACGACCGGCCCGCCCCCGCGCGTCACGCCGCCCCCGAAACCTTTCCATCGGTTCCCGCCCGACTTTCGCATTTCCGCCATCGATGTCGGCGCCGTTCAAACGCGTGTCGCGTTTGAGACATCGGCGCCCCTGCCTCCGGGACTACTCTCGAACAGCACGTTGCGCGTGCGCCGGATGGCGCCGGCGCGCCGCGGCGCCACCAACGAGACATGGAGACAATACGATGAGCAGCAATCGAGGTGTCGTCTATCTTGGACCGGGCCAGGTCGAAGTCCAGAAAATCGATTATCCGAAGATGGTCGATCCGAGCGGCCGCGCGATCGGCCACGGTGTGATCCTGAAAGTGGTCAGCACGAACATCTGCGGTTCCGACCAGCACATGGTGCGCGGCCGCACGACCGCGCCGGTCGGCCTCGTGCTCGGTCACGAAATCACGGGCGAGGTGGTCGAGATCGGCCGCGACGTCGAAACGCTGAAGCTCGGCGATCTCGTATCGGTGCCGTTCAACGTCGCTTGCGGCCGCTGCGCGATGTGCAAGGACACGCATACGGGCGTGTGCCTGAACGTGAACCCGTCGCGTGCCGGCGGCGCCTACGGTTACGTCGACATGGGCGGCTGGATCGGCGGCCAGGCCGAGTACGTGCTCGTGCCGTATGCCGATTTCAACCTGCTGAAATTCCCCGACCGCGACCAGGCGATGGCGAAGATCCGCGACCTGACTTGCCTGTCCGACATTCTGCCGACCGGCTATCACGGCGCTGTGAGCGCGGGCGTGAAGCCGGGCTCGACGGTCTATATCGCGGGCGCGGGCCCGGTCGGGATGGCGGCGGCCGCATCGGCACGCCTGCTCGGCGCGGCCGTGACGATCGTCGGCGACATGAACGCGGAACGCCTCGCGCACGCGAAGGCGATGGGTTTCGAGACGGTCGACCTGTCGAAGGACGCGTCGCTCGGCGAGCAGATCGAGCAGATTCTCGGTGTCCCCGAGATCGACTGCGCGGTCGACTGCGTCGGCTTCGAGGCGCACGGCCACGGCTCGTCGGGCCACGCGGAAGAGGCACCGGCCACGGTGCTGAACTCGCTGATGGAAATCACGCGGCCGGCCGGTGCGATCGGCATCCCGGGCCTGTACGTGACGGACGATCCGGGCGCGAAGGACAAGGCCGCGCAGCACGGCAGCCTGAGCATCCGCTTCGGCCTCGGCTGGGCGAAGTCGCACTCGTTCTTCACGGGCCAGACGCCGGTGCTGAAGTACAACCGCAACCTGATGCAGGCGATCCTGTTCGACCGTCTGCCGATCGCGAAGATCGTCAACGTCGAAGTGATTTCGCTCGACCAGGCGCCGGAAGGCTACAAGAAGTTCGACGGCGGCGCGCCGCGCAAATTCGTCATCGACCCGCACGGGTTGCTGGCGGCGTGATGCGCTAGCGTTCGACGCGCGCAGCGCGTCACGCGAAACGGGCGGCACCGGAAACGGGTCGCCCGTTTTTGCTGAGGAAGCGTGGGGAAGAGCAGGCCGCGCGCAGGTATCGCGCGGGCCGGAACGCCTGCGCACCGCCGATCCCGGCCGCACGGAATTGCTGCGATAATCGTCGCCCGTTCCCGACTCCATCGCGGCCGCCCGGCGCCGAATCCACGAATGGCCAAGTCACTTCCCCTCGCCGCGTTGCACACGTTCGTCGAAGTGGCGCGCTGCGCCAGCATGAAGCAGGCGGCCGACCAGCTCTGCATTTCGCCGGGCGCCGTCAGCCAGCATGTCCGCAATCTCGAGGATCGCCTTGCCGTGCGCCTGTTCGAGCGCACCGGCCGCGAGCTCGAGCTGACCGGCACGGGTCGCGCGCTGTTCGATCAGCTCGCCGGCGGCTTCAACGAGATCGAGGCCGCGTGGGCGAACGTGCACGGTGCCAATCGGCGCATCGTCCGCCTCGCCGTGACGACCACCGCCTCCTTCGCGAACACGTGGCTCGTGCAGCGCCTCGGCGCGTTCAATGCCGCATACCCCGAAATCGAAATCACCGTCGAAACACGCGCGCAACTGGTCGACCTGCGTCGCGACTATGTCGACGTCGCGATCCGGCACGGGTTGGGCCATTATCCCGGGCATGCATCGTTCCGCATCTGGACACCCGAGCTGTGGCCCGTCTGCAGCCCGCAACTGCTCGATCCCGCCCGCCCGATCGCCACGCCGGCCGACTGCCTGTCGTATCCGCTGTTGCAGGACGCGGACCGCGCCGACTGGGCGCTGTGGCTGCGCGCGCAGGGAATCGAGGATGCCCGTGCGCCGCGCGGCGCGAGCTTCAGCGAGGATGCGCTGCTGATCAAGGCGGCGGTCGCCGGGCAGGGCATGGCGCTGGTGCGCGACATCTACGCGCGGGACGAAGTCGCGGCCGGCCGGCTGGTGCGCGTGCTCGCGCGGCCCTGGCCGACCGAGTTGTCCTATTACGTCGTGTGCAGCGAAGCGCGCCGGCACGAGTGGAAGATCGCCGCGTTCCGCGACTGGCTCGCGAGCGAGATCGGCGGTGGCGGCGACGGCCCGCGCGATCTACTGGCGTGACCCGCGCACGGCGGCGGCCGCGAACCCCTTGAGCTTGCCGGTTGCGAGCGCGGTGCCGAGCAGGATGATCGCGCACCCGGCGACCGTCTGCGCGGTGATCGTCTCGTGCAGGAAGATCGCGCCCCATACGACACCGAAGATCGGGATCAGGAACGTGACCGACGCCGCATATTGCGCGCCCGCATTGCGGATCAGCCCGAAATACAGCAGGTAGGCGACGGCCGTGCAGATCGCGCCGAGCAGCACCACCGCGATCCACGCGGACGCGTGAACGGGGCCGTGCGGCCACATCGGCAGCGCGAGCGGCACGAGCGCGACCGCCGCGAACAACTGGCTGCCGAACGCCGACACGAACGGCCTGACATTCGCCAGCTTGCGCTTCGAGTAATGCGCGGCGAACCCGTACGACAGCGTCGCAAGCATCGCGGCGGCGATCGCACGCGGTGCGCCGGGCGTGCCGGCGCCGACCGCGGAGCCGGCGAGCACGACGACACCGGCGAAGCCCAGCGCGAGGCCGATCGCCTGGGGTTTCGTCAGCGGTGTACGCAGCCATGCGAATGCGACGATCGCGGTCCACAACGGTGTCGTCGCATTCAGGATCGAATCGGTGCCGGCCGTCACGAACAGCGCCGCGTAGGTCAGCAGGCAGAACGGCAGCGCCGAGTTCGTGATGCCGACGACGAACAGCGGCACGACGTGCGAGCGGAATTCCTGTCGCGCCTGCGCGTTGCGCAGCACCGGCGACAACAGCACGGCCGCGATCGCGACGCGCAGCGCGATCAGCGGGACCACGCCGAATTCCGGTGCACCCATGCGCATGAACAGGAAGGACGCGCCCCAGATGGCAGCAAGGGTCACGAGCTGTAGTGCATTCATCGACGACTCCGTTCGGTGGATCGAGTGAGCGGCCGGAACGCGATACGCGCCGGCGCGGGCGAATGACCCATTGAACGTCACGCGTGCGTCGCGGCGCAAACGAGGTTTTGCGAGGGGCGGTTTAGAAAAATGAATCGACGCAAGCGTGCGCACTCAGTGGCCGCGATAGAGCTGGGCGAGTTGCGTATTGCTGGCGGTGGTGGTGCGTCGCGCCCGCGCGGTGTGTGCGGTGTGCGCGCTCACTCGGTGGAATGCGCGGGCGCGATGCGCGGCATTGCGACCGGCTTTCAGGTCGGCGACCCGAACCGTGGTGGCGGCACGCGGCCGATCGGGTGCACGGATGGCCGGCGCGGCGCGCGCGACTGTGGTCTGGGCGGCTTCGCCGACATCCGGGCTGCGCTGTCGCGCGGCCGCCACCTGGGTTCCATCAGTCGAATGAAACGGATAGGCGGGCGCCGGCAGGACCGGCAGCACGGGATCGTTCGACACGTACGCACCCGCATCGCTCGCCGTCGCGCCCGATATGTTCGAGCCGCGACAGACCGGATCGGCATTGCACGTCCGGTCGACCATCACGTAGCCGCCGACCAGCAGCACGAGCGTCAGGATGCTCAGGATCGGCGCGCTCGATGCGCGCGGCCGCCGGAACGCCGCGTTGCGAAGCGTCCGCGCGACGCGCGACGACCACGTATCGAAGCGCTGCACCGCGTGCGTGGTGCGCGCGTCGTCCGGCGTGCGGCGAACCGGATCGAACGGCCAGTTCCACTGGCCGCAAACGGGGCAGTGCTCGAGCGCGCGGAAGGCCACGAAGCCGCATTCCCTGCAGCGGCAGCCGGCAGTGCGCCGCGCGTCGGCTCGCGCGTTCAGGATCGCGCGCCAGTCGTCGCGTGCGCGGAACGTCCGATTGGGCAGGACTCGCATCGCCGGAAGCGGGCAGGCGCCGTCAACGAGGCGAACGTTCGCCGGTCGACATGATGCTTTCCTGCAAGGCAACCGATCGGCCCGTGCCGGAATCCGGCGGCGCGTGCATCGTCGACGGTCGTGCACATGCGGTGCTCATGGGATTCTCCGTGACGTCGGGTGAGCGGAGCACGTTCTTCCGCGGTTACCTTCCGCTTCATTCTTGGTCGCCTGCGTGTGAAACGCAATGCGCAAAAAGGAGCATCGCGACGTGCACGTTTCGTGCTAACCGTCCTGCCGCTGCCGGGCCGCGAGCGTCCCGATGGTCTCCATCGCGTGCTCGACGGCCGGTGTCCACGGCCGGCCGTAATTGAGCCGAAGATAGCGGCGGAATCCGCCGGTTGCGGAAAAGATCGGCCCCGGCGCGATGCTGACGCCGTTTTCCATCGCATCGTCGAACAGGTGCATCGTATCGACGCGCGGCGGCAGTTCGATCCACAGGAAATACCCGCCGTGCGGCGCGAACACTTCGGTGCCGTCCGGGAAATACGTCTGCACGGCCGCCAGCATCTGCGCCTGGTGCGCGGCGAGATTGCGGCGCAGCTTGCGCAGGAAGCGGTCGTACGCACCGTCGCGCAGGTAGTTCGAAATCGCCATCTGCGCGGGCACGTCGGCCGCCGGCGCGCTCGCGCCTCTTGCCTGACGGATCTGCCGCACGTAGCGTCCGGCCGCGACCCAGCCGATCCGGAACCCGGGCGCGAGGCATTTCGAGAACGAACCGCAATGCAGGACGAGCCCGCTGTCGTCATACAGTTTGGCCGGGCGCGTGGGTGCCGTTCCGAAATGCAGCTCGCCATAGACGTCATCCTCGATCAGCGGCACGCCGCGCGCGGTGAGCAGGTCGATCAGCTCGCGCTTGCGCTCGTCGGTCAGCGTCGCGCCGGTCGGGTTGTGGAACGACGTCATGAACCAGCATGCCCGCACCGGATGCGTATCGAGCGCCGTTTCGAGCGCATCGAGATCGAGGCCGGTGCGCGGATCGACCGGAATCTCGACGGCCTTCAGGTGCAGGCGCTGCACGGCCTCGAGGGCCGCGTGGAATGCCGGTCGCTCGATCGCGACGATATCGCCCGGGCGGGTCAGTGCCTGCAGGCTGAGCGTCAGCGCGTCGAGCGCGCCGGTCGTGATGACGATCTCGTCCATCGGCAACGCCGCGCCTGCGTTCAGGTAGCGCAGCGCGATCTGGCGGCGCAGCGTGTCGTAGCCGGGCGGCAAGCCGGACAGCAGCGTCGTGCGATCCATGTTGCGGGCCGCCGACGCCATCGCGCGCCACAGGCTGCTCATCGGAAACAGGGAATAGCTGGCGAAGGCCGAGCCGAGCGGAACGATCTCGTCGCGTTTGAGCGAGTCGAGCAGGCGGAACAGCACATCGTCGTCGCCGGTTGGTTCGGCGGCCGGCTTGCGCGGCGGATCGTGGGCGAACCGCACGCGTTTGTCTTCGAGGTTCGCAACGAAATAACCGGATCGGGCCCGCGCGACGATCAGACCCTCGCCTTCGAGCGCGTAGTACGCGCGAAACACGGTGGACGGGCTCACGCCATACACGCGGCAGGCCATGCGCACGGTGGGGATGCGCGCACCGGGCGGCAGGTCGCCGCGGTGGATTGCGTCGGCGATCGTTCGTGCGAGCACAGCGTATCGCTTCATGCCAGCCCTCCGCCCGATCGGGGCCTTGCCGAAAAAGAGTAGCACGGCACCCGTCGCGTGCAAGCGCGCCCCCAATTGCTGATCCGCATGTTTTTGCCGGGCTCTGATTCTTTTCTTTCGTCTGACAAGCCGGCATGCTCTCGAGCAATCTGCGTTCCCGATGTCCGACCGACCGGAATCGACGCTGCCCGACGGCGGATTCCTGGCCCGCGCACATCCTGCGCGGGACCTTTTCTGCGGCGTCACAACCTTGCCCGGAATCATTCAGCGTGAAATTGAAGACTCTCGTCGCCGGCCTCATGGCCGGCATCGCCCTCAACCTGTCGAGCGGCATCGCAACGGCCGCCTGCATCAGCAATCCCGCCGCCCAGCCGAACGCGACGTTCCCCGCCGCACTGACCGGCAAGCTCGTCTACCACAGCTACGTGAAGTACGGCGACGGCACGAGCCAGCTGTTCCTCTACGACTTTTCGGCCCATACGCTGACGCAACTGAGCAAGAGCACGTGGGGTATCACCGATCCGATGAACGGCGTGTTCAGCCCCGACGGCAAGTGGCTCGCGTTCATGGGCATCAGCAACGGCGCATGGAACGTGTTCATGCTGCAGCTCGGCGCCGGCACGCCGCCCGTCAACCTCACGAACAGCACGGGCGCCACGCGCAACGAGGATCCGAAGTTCAGCGCCGACGGCAAGACGCTCGTGTTCAAGCAGAACGGCGACGTCAAGCAGGCGACGCTGTCGTACACGAGCGCGGGCCCGGCGTTCACGTCGGTCGTGAGCCTGACGAACGCGCCGGCAGGCGCCGAATACTCGATGCCGTATCTCGCGCCCGATTCGAGCGCCGTGTACTACGCGACGGGCACCGGCGCGAACATGGGGCTGATGAAGCGCACGCTCGCGACCGGCGCGACCGCGACGTTCGACAATCCGGCCGGGCTGCAGACGTACTACCCGATCGTGCGTGCGGACGGCATGGTGTTCTACGCGCGCTGGAAAGACAGCGGCCAGGCCGACCAGATCTATACGAAGACCGCGGACCCGGCGTCGACGCCGAACGCGTTGCCGATCAACGACTGCGTGAGCAACAACTCGGATCCGGCACCGGTGAACGGCACGAACTACGTGTTCTTCTCGTCGACGACGGCGGGCGGTTATCAGCTCTACGTCGGTGACGTGACGACCGGCCAGCGCTGGAGCCTGTCGCAGTTCGGCGTGAATGCCGACACGACGAAGGCCAAGCTCGGGGCGAGCTATTACGGCGGCCCGGCCGCCGCGCAGCCGGTGCTGCTGTCGCAGGGGCATCCGGCCGCTGCGTCGGCGAGCTACAACGCGTCGCTCACGCCGGACAAGGCGTTCGACGGCAACACCACGGGCACGCGCTGGGATTCGCCGGAAGGCGCCGGTGTCGGTTCGCAATGGATCTCCGTGGATCTCGGCGCGGTGAAGCGCATCGATCACGTCGATCTGTACTGGGATGCGGGCGCGCTCGCTTATCAGATCCAGACGTCGAACGACAACGCCAACTGGACGACGATCTATTCGACGAGCAACGGCGGTTCATATACCCACGTCACGCTGCCGAATCTCAACGGCAGCGGTCGTTACGTGCGGATGCTCGGCACGAAGCGCGCGACGCAGTGGGGTTACTCGCTGTACGAAATGCAGGTGTGGGGATCGTAAGCGCATAAGAAAAAACGGCCTTCGAGGCCGTTTTTTTCATGCGTCGATCATAGCGACGCTCACGCATGCAGTACATGCGCCGGGAAGGCCGGGCCGGCGCTCGCCGCGCCTTGCGCGAGCGGCGCGACCTGCTTGCGGCGCTCCCTTGTCGGCGCGACGCCGAACGCGTCGCGATAGCTCTTGCTGAAATGGCACGCCGACTGGAACCCGCACGCCATCGTGATGTGCATGATCGACATGTCGGTCTGCAGCAGCAGTTCGCGCGCGCGGCGCAGCCGCAGCGTCAGGTAGTAGTGCGTCGGCGTCATGCCGAGGTGTTCGCGGAACAGGCGCTGCAGTTGCCGCTGCGACATGTTCGCGAGCCGCGCGAGCTCCTCGCGCGACAGCGGCTCCTCGATGTTGTTCTCCATCAGCGAGATCACTTCGAACAGCGACTTGTTCGCCGAGCCGAGGCGCGCGACGAGCGGCATGCGTTGCTGCGCGCTCGTGTCGCGCACGTGTTCGACGATGAACTGCTCGGCGATCTGCGTGACGCGCGCGGTGCCCACGCGTGCGGCGATCAGGTTCAGCATCATGTCGAGCGGCGCGACGCCGCCCGTGCACGTGATGCGGTCGCGGTCGATCACGAACAGTTCCTTCAGGAAGCGCGTATCCGGAAACTCCTCCTTCAGCGCCGACATGTTCTCCCAGTGGATCGCGCATGCGTAGCCCGCGAGCAGCCCCGACTTCGCGAGCGCATAGGTGCCCGTGCACAGGCTGCCGAGCGGGATGCCCGCGCGTGCGAAGCGGCGCAGCGTCGACAGATGGGCGGGCGTGGTCGCGCGTTGCACGTCGACGCCGCCGCACACGAACACGATGTCGGGCTGCCCCACGCATTCGGCCGGGCCCGTATCGACCGTCAGGCCGTTGCTCGCGGTGACCGGGCCGCCTTCCGGGCTGATGACCGACCAGCGGTAGAGCGGCTGGCCGCTCAGGTAGTTCGCCATCCGAAGCACCTCGATCGCATTGGTGAACGCGATCATCGTGAAATTCGGTAACGGCATGAACGCGAAGTGGGACAGCGACGCTGTGCGGTCGGGGGACATGGGGAGCTTCCTGAAATCTCTAATAGCTATAGGCCCGGGGCACGGATCGGGCTGCGGTATTGTGTGAGCCAGCGCAACAAGCGTGCCATACGGCTAAACCCTAGCTCCATACGTTGTATGGCTGAAAGCCGCATGCTGCACTGCACCGTATTCGTGAGGCAGTGCACCCCGACCGGGCGGCAATCGCACCGCCGGCGTGCCTGTTCACAGGTGAACCGCCGACGGCGATTTGCTTGGTCATCCGAAAAAGCACGACCGGTCACTTGTATAAAACGGACGCGGATGGCGGAAAAGGCAAAGAACGCGTCTAAATTCATCAATCCGCCGAAAATCCGAACGACAAGAATAGAGCCGTCGGCAGCCTTGTACGGGACGAGCGGGAAACCCAGGCAGGGCGGGCCTTGAGCTTCGGTTTCAGCCCCTTATTCTTCGTCACGGACGCACTATGTCGAACACCCAGCCTTTCTTCTCGCAGTCCCTTGCCGAGCGCGACGCGCCGGTGCGCAGCGCCATCCTGAAGGAACTCGAGCGTCAGCAGTCGCAGGTCGAGCTGATCGCGTCGGAAAACATCGTGTCGCGTGCCGTGCTCGAGGTGCAGGGCTCGGTGCTGACCAACAAGTACGCGGAAGGTTATCCCGGCAAGCGCTACTACGGTGGCTGCGAGTTCGCGGACGAAGTCGAGGCGCTGGCGATCGAGCGCGTCAAGAAGATCTTCAATGCCGGTTATGCGAACGTGCAGCCGCACTCGGGCGCGCAGGCGAACGGTTCGGTCATGCTCGCGCTGGCCAAGCCGGGTGACACGGTGCTCGGCATGTCGCTGGATGCCGGCGGCCACCTGACGCACGGCGCGAAGCCGGCGCTGTCGGGCAAGTGGTTCAACGCGGTCCAGTACGGCGTGAACCGCGACACGATGCTGATCGACTACGACCAGGTCGAAGCGCTCGCACACGAACACAAGCCGAACCTGATCATCGCCGGCTTCTCGGCATACCCGCGCGCGCTCGACTTCGCGCGCTTCCGCGCGATCGCCGACAGCGTCGGCGCGAAGCTGATGGTCGACATGGCGCACATCGCCGGCGTGATCGCCGCGGGCCGCCACGCGAACCCGGTCGAGCATGCGCACGTCGTCACGTCGACCACCCACAAGACGCTGCGCGGCCCGCGCGGCGGCTTCGTGCTGACCAACGACGAGGACATCGCGAAGAAGATCAACTCGGCCGTGTTCCCCGGCCTGCAGGGCGGCCCGCTGATGCACGTGATCGCCGGCAAGGCGGTGGCGTTCGGCGAAGTACTGCATGCGGACTTCAAGACCTACATCGACAACGTGCTCGCGAACGCCCAGGCGCTCGGCGAAGTGCTGAAGGCGGGCGGCGTCGATCTCGTCACCGGCGGCACCGACAACCACCTGCTGCTGGTCGACCTGCGCCCGAAGGGCCTGAAGGGTGCGCCGGTCGAACAGGCGCTGGAGCGCGCGGGCATCACCTGCAACAAGAACGGCATTCCGTTCGACACCGAGAAGCCGACCGTCACGTCGGGCATCCGCCTCGGCACGCCGGCCGGCACGACGCGCGGCTTCGGCGTCGCGGAGTTCCGCGAGGTGGGCCGCCTGATCCTGGAAGTGTTCGACGCGCTGCGCGCGAACCCGGAAGGCGACCACGCCACCGAACAGCGCGTGCGCCGCGAGATCTTCGCGTTGTGCGAACGCTTCCCGATCTACTGATCCGACCGACCCGACAATACTGGAGCCACTCATGGGCACGCTGCATCAAGACAGCATCATCATCGACGGTCTGAACATCTCGAAGTTCGAGAAGCCGGTGTTCGAAGACATGCGCCGCGGCGGCATCACGGCCGCGAACTGCACGGTGTCGGTCTGGGAGAACTTCACGAAGACCGTCGACAACATCGGCGTGATGAAGAAGAAGATCCGCGACAACAGCGAGCTGCTGACGCTGGTGCGCACGACGGAAGACATCTTCCGCGCGAAGAAGGAAGACAAGACCGGCGTGATCCTCGGCTTCCAGAACGCGCATGCGTTCGAGGACAACATCGGCTACATCGAGGCGTTCGCCGACATGGGCGTGCGCGTCGTGCAGCTCTGCTACAACACGCAGAACCTGGTCGGCACCGGCTGCTACGAGCGTGACGGCGGCCTGTCGGACTTCGGCCGCGAAGTGATCACCGAGATGAACCGCGTCGGCATCATGGTCGACCTGTCGCATGTGGGCGGCAACACGTCGTCGGAAGCGATCGCCTTCTCGAAGAAGCCGGTGTGCTATTCGCACTGCCTGCCGTCGGGCCTGAAGGAGCATCCGCGCAACAAGAGCGACGAACAGCTGAAGGAGATCGCCGACGCGGGCGGCTTCGTCGGCGTGACGATGTTCGCGCCGTTCCTGAAGCGCGGGATCGAGGCGAACATCGACGACTACATCGAGGCGATCGACTACGTCGTGAACCTGATCGGCGAGGACGCGGTCGGCATCGGCACGGATTTCACGCAGGACTACGCGAAGGAATTCTTCGACATGCTGACGCATGACAAGGGCCGTTATCGCCAGCTGACGAACTTCGGCAAGGTGATCAACCCCGACGGCATCCGCACGATCGGCGAATTCCCGAACCTGACTGCCGCGATGGAACGCCACGGCTGGAAGGAGTCGCGCATCCGCAAGATCATGGGCGAGAACTGGGTGCGCGTGTTCAAGGACGTGTGGGGCGCGTAAGCGCCGCGAACGCCGGACCGCCTCACCCGCAGCGATTCAACAACAAAAATCGGGACGTGCCCGCGCAAGCCGCGCGGGCACGCGGACGATGTCGCGCCCGCGCATTGAGCCGCGCGACCCATTTCCTCACGGAGTCACCACGATGCAACCGCAACTGCCGATCAACGTCGATCCCGATACCGGCGTCTGGACCACCGACGCGCTGCCGATGCTGTACGTGCCGCGTCACTTCTTCACGAACAACCACGTCGCGGTCGAGGAAGCGCTCGGCGTCGAAGCCTATGCCGAGATCCTCTACAAGGCCGGCTACAAGTCCGCTTACCACTGGTGCGACAAGGAAGCGAAGCTGCACGGCCTGACCGGCATGGCCGTGTTCGAGCACTACCTGAAGCGCCTGTCGCAGCGCGGCTGGGGCCTGTTCTCGATCATCGAGGCCGATCCGGCCGGCGCGCGCGCGAAGATCGAGCTGCGCCACTCGTCGTTCGTGCTCCAGCAGCCGGGCAAGGAAGGCAAGCTCTGCTACATGTTCGCGGGCTGGTTCGCCGGCGCGATGGACTGGGTCAACGACACGACGCAGGAAGGCAAGGGCGCACCGCGTGCGCAATCGAAGGAAGTGCAGTGCGCGGCCGAGCATCACGACCACTGCGTCTTCGAAGTGTCGCCGATCGCGCACTGATTCACCGCTACAGAACAACACCCGCAACACGAGACATTCGAACGCCAGAGGTCGCCAGCGATGCGTTATCCCCACCTGTTCAAACCCATGCAGCTGAACCAGCTGACGCTGCGCAACCGGATCGTCAGCACCGCGCATGCGGAGGTGTATGCCGAGCCGGGCGGCCTGCCGGGCGACCGCTATATCCGCTACTACGAAGAGAAGGCGAAGGGTGGCGTCGGCCTCGCGATCTGCGGCGGGTCGAGCCCGGTGTCGATCGACAGCCCGCAAGGCTGGTGGAAATCGGTGAACCTGTCGACCGACAAGATCATCGATCCGCTCACGCGTCTTGCCGACACGATGCACAAGCACGGCGCGAAGATCATGATCCAGGCGACGCACATGGGCCGCCGCTCGTCGTTCCACGGCGAGCACTGGCCGCACCTGATGTCGCCGTCAGGCGTGCGCGAACCCGTGCACCGCGGTAACGCGAAGATCATCGAGATCGAGGAAATCCGCCGCATCATCGGCGATTTCGCGGCGGCCGCGAAGCGCGTGAAGGCGGCCGGCATGGATGGCATCGAAATCTCGGCCGCCCACCAGCACCTGATCGACCAGTTCTGGAGCAAGCGTTCGAACCACCGTACCGACGAATGGGGCGGCAGCCTGGAAAACCGCCTGCGCTTCGGCATCGAGGTGCTGACGGCCGTGCGCGAGGCGGTCGGCAAGGATTTCTGCGTCGGCCTGCGCATGTGCGGCGACGAATTCCACGAGGACGGCCTCGATCACGAAGCGCTGAAGGAAATCGCGCAGGCGATGTCGGAGACGGGCCTGATCGACTACCTGAGCGTGGTCGGATCGGGCGGCGATACGCACAACACGATCGCCAACTGCATGCCGCCGATGGCACTGCCGCCGGAGCCGTTCGTGCACCTCGCGGCCGGCATCAAGTCGGTCGTGAAGATTCCGGTGATGCACGCGCAGAGCATCCGCGACGCGGGCCAGGCCGAGCGACTGCTCGCGACCGGCATGATCGACCTGGTCGGCATGACGCGCGCGCAGATCGCCGATCCGCACATGGTGATCAAGATCCGCGACGGTCGTGAAGACGAAATCAAGCAGTGCGTCGGCGCGAACTACTGCATCGACCGCCAGTACAACGGCCTCGACGTGCTGTGTATTCAAAACGCCGCGACGTCGCGCGAAGCGACGATGCCGCACATCATCGAGAAGTCGCGCGGCCCGAAGCGCAAGGTCGTGGTGGTCGGCGCGGGCCCGGCGGGCCTCGAGGCAGCGCGTGTCGCGAAGCTGCGCGGCCACGACGTGGTGCTGTTCGAGAAGAATGCCGAAGTGGGCGGCCAGGTGATGATCGCCGCGAAGGCGCCGCAGCGCGAACAGATGTCGGGGATCATCCGCTGGTTCGACATGGAAACGAAGCGCCTCGGCGTCGATCGCCGCCTCGGCGTGGCCGCCGACGAGAAGATGATCATGGCCGAGAAGCCGGACATCGTCGTGCTCGCGACGGGCGGGTCGAGCTTCACGTGGCAGGTGCCGGGCTGGGGCGTGGCCGAGGGCCTCGCCGTCAGCTCGTGGGACATCCTGACCGGCAAGGTCGAGCCGAAGCAGAACGTGCTGCTGTTCGACGGCGTGAGCACGCATGCCGGTGCGGGCGTGGCCGACTTCATGGCGAGCCGCGGCTCGAAGGTCGAGGTCGTCACGCCGGACGTGAAGGTCGCCGACGATTGCGGCGGCACGACGTTCCCGATCTTCTATCGCCGCCTGTATGCGTTCGGCGTGATCCCGACGCCGAACACGATGCTCGATCGCGTCTATGAAGAGGACGGCAAGCTGATCGCCGTGCTGCGCAACGAGTACACGGAAGAACTCGAAGAGCGTGCCGTCGACCAGGTGGTGATCGAGAACGGTTCGTCGCCGAACGACGAGCTGTACTGGAAGCTCAAGCCGGAATCGGTGAACCGCGGCCAGATCGATCCGCACACGCTGTTCGCGGCCGAGCCGCAGCCGTGCCTGTCGGAAGAACTCGGCAACGGCCGTTTCCTGCTGTTCCGTGTCGGCGACTGCATCTCGATGCACAACGTCCACGGTGCGATCTACGACTCGCTGCGTCTCGTGAAGGATTTCTAAAAGATGAACCCGTCCTTCCTCATTACCGCCCTGTTGTGGCTGTCGGTGGCGGGGCTCGCGTTCGCGGTCGCGAAGCGTTCGTCCTACTGGCGGCTCGGCCGCGCCACGGCGCCCGGCGCATTCGGTGTCGCGAACCTGTTCGCGATCCCGAAGCGTTATTTCGTCGACCTGCACCACGTGGTCGCCCGCGATCCGTACATCGCGAAGACCCACGTCGCGACGGCCGGCGGCGCGATCGGCGCGCTTGCGCTGGTGTTCATCAACTACGGCCTCGCGATCTACTCGCCGTGGCTCGACAAGCTGATCTTCCTCGCGGCGCTCGCGATGCTGGTCGGTGCGGTGTTCGTGTGGCGCCGGCGCGCGGCGAAGGACGTGCCCGCACGGTTGTCGAAAGGCCCGTGGAATACGCTGCCCTGGCTGCTCGGCTCGTTCGCGCTCGGCCTCGTGCTGTTCATGCTGGTGCCGACCGGCGCGATGTCGGGCGCGTTCGCGGTGCTCTGCGCGCTGCTGATCGGCGTCGGCGCATTCACGATGACGGTCGGCGCCGCGAAGGGCGGCCCGATGAAGCATGCGATCGCCGGCCTGCTGCACCTTGCCTTCCACCCGCGCCAGGAGCGCTTCGCGGCCACCCGTGAATCGTTCACGGGCAACGGCACGGCCACGCCGCCGACCGCGCTGAAGCTGCCGGACATCGAGCATCAGGAGTACGGCGTCGAGAAGCCGGTCGAATTCCGCTGGAACCAGCTGCTGAGCTTCGACGCGTGCGTGCAGTGCGGCAAGTGCGAAGCCGCGTGCCCCGCGTTTGCGTCGGGCCAGCCGCTGAACCCGAAGAAGCTGATCCAGGATCTCGTGGTCGGGATGGCGGGCGGCACCGATGCGGCGTACGCGGGCAGTCCTTCGCCGGGCCTCGCGGTCGGCCAGCATCGCGGCGAGCCGAACGGCCCGATCGTGTCCGGCCTGATCGAGGAGCAGACGCTGTGGTCGTGCACGACCTGCCGCGCATGCGTGCAGGAATGCCCGATGCTGATCGAGCACGTCGACGCGATCGTCGACATGCGCCGCAACCGCACGCTGGTGCACGGCACGGTGCCCGGCAAGGGCCAGGAAGTGCTCGCGAACCTGCGCGAGACGGGCACGATGGGCGGCTACGACACGGCCGCGCGCTACGACTGGTCGGTCGACCTGAGCGCGCCCGTCGCGCAGCCCGGCAAGCCGGTCGACGTGCTGTTCGTCGCGGGTGAGGGCGCGTTCGACATGCGCTACCAGCGCACGCTGCGCGCGTTCGTCAAGGTGCTGAACAAGGCGGGCGTCGACTACGCGGTGCTCGGCTCGACCGAGACCGACACGGGCGACGTTGCCCGCCGGCTCGGCGACGAAGCGACGTTCCAGCAGATGGCGAAGCGCCTGATCGGCACGCTCGGCACGCTGTCGTACAAGCAGATCGTGACGGCCGACCCGCACGTGATGCACAGCCTGCGCAACGAATACCGTGCGCTCGGGCTGCGCGTGACGGTCAAGCATCACACGACGTATCTCGCCGAACTGGCCGACAGCGGCAAGATCGCGCCGAAGGCCGTCGAAGCATTGAGCGAGAAGCGCACCACGTATCACGACCCGTGCTACCTCGGCCGCTACAACGGCGAGACGGAAGCGCCGCGCAAGCTGCTGAAGACGATCGGCATCCAGGTCGTCGAGATGGAGCGCAACGGCATGCGCGGCCGCTGCTGCGGCGGTGGCGGCGGTGCGCCGCTGACCGACATACCCGGCAAGCAGCGCATTCCCGACATCCGCATCGCCGACGCGCGCACGATCGGCGCAGACGTGGTCGCGGTTGCATGCCCGAACTGCACGGCGATGCTCGAAGGCGTCGTGGGCCCGCGCCCCGACGTGCTCGACGTGGCCGAACTCGTCGCCGCCTCGCTGGAGTGAATCGATGAACACGATCAAACGAATCGATCCGCGCCGGCCGTTCATCATCACGGCCGCGGGCCTGAAGCGCATCACGCTCGGCGAGGAAGGCAGCGCCGATGCGAGCGCCGCGCACTGGTCGGCGCACGGTCACGGCGCAGCGGCCGCGAAGCCGCGCCGCGCGGTGCAGGACCCGAAGCACGTGATGCTGGTGGTGGCGCACGGTGAACGTGGCGCGCTCGACGATCATTCGCGGCAGGCGATCGCCGCCGCCGCATTGCTCGCCGATGCGCGGACCGAAGTCGCGCTGCTCGCGTTCGGCGAACTGAAGGACGACGTGGCCGAACTGGGCGTCGACAAGCTGCTCGAGTTGACCGGCTTCGATCGCCGCACGTTCGATCCCGAAAGCGAACTGCAAGCATTGCAGGCCTGTGTGGCCGCGCTCGCGCCGAAACACGTGTTCGTGCCCGACAACGCGACGGGCGACGGCGATCTCGGCCGGCGCTACGCGGCGGCCGCCGGCGCGAGCGTCGCGACCCATGTCGTCGAGATCGACGCGAAGCATGTCGGCGCGTATGCGCAGGCCGGGCGCGCCTTTGCCACCCGTGCGCTGCCCGACGTGATCCTGCTCGCGCAGAACGCGGTCGACGCGAAGCTGCCGTTCGTCGGCGCGGGCGAGCGTCTCGCCGCCGACTTCATCCACTCGGCCCATGACGCCGCGCAGCCGTATCGCGATCTCGGCCTCGATGAAATCGACGCGGCCCAGGTCGCGCTCGAGGAAGCCGATTTCATCGTGTCGGCCGGCAACGGCGTATCCGACATCGGCGCGTTCGAGCGGCTGGCCGGCGTGTTCGGTGCGGCGATCGGCGCGAGCCGCGTCGCGGTCGACAACGGTCACTTCACGCGCGACAAGCAGGTCGGCGCGACCGGCAAGACGGTCGAGGCGAGCGTGTACATCGCGTTCGGCATCTCGGGCGCGGTGCAGCACCTGCAGGGGATCAAGGACTGCCGCCACGTGATCGCGGTGAACCTCGACGGCAGCGCACCGATCGCGAAACGCGCGAACCTGACGGTGGTGGGCGATGCGCAGGCGACGATCGCCGCGCTGATCGAGCAGGTGCAGGCCGCGCGCGCCGCGCGTGGAGAATCGCCGGCCGCGGTCGGCACCCGTGAACCGGAAGGAGTCGCCGCATGAACGCCCCCCGCCCCTTGCAACGCATCGCGGTGCTCGTGTCCGTCGGCCGTCATCCGGTCAGCGGCGTCGCGCGCTACAGCCGCAATGACGCGGCCGCGCTCGAAACCGGCCGCCAGCTCGCCGAGCGGCATCGCGCGAAGCTCGACGTGATCCATGCGGGCGATCCCGCGAACGCGGCGCTTGCCGAATATCTCGCGCTCGGCGCGCGGGAGGTCGAGGTGCTGGCCTGCCGCGACGGCGACGATGCCGTGCATGCGCTCGCCGCGCGTATCGACGGCTACGACCTCGTGCTGACCGGCACACGCGCCGAGGGCGCGTACGACACCGGCATGCTGCCGTATCGCATCGCCGCGGCGCTCGGCTATCCGCTGGTCGGCTCGGCCGTCGACGTGACGGTCGAAGGCGGCCGTGCGGCGGTCCGGCAATTTTTGCCGAAAGGGCTGCGACGCCGCGTGGACGCGGCACTGCCGGCCGTCGTCGCCGTCCATCCGCTCGCGAATGCCGAGCCGCGTTATGCGTATGCGCGGCTGCGCGCCGGCGCGATCCGGCCCGCGCTCGCGGCGCCCGGCGCGGACGCCGACGCGGCCGCGTGGACGGTCGGCCCGGTCGAGCGTAAACCCGTAAAGCTGGTCGCCGCCGAGAAGCGCTCCGGGCATGCCCGGATGCTGTCCGCGACGACGACCGAAAGCCGTGGCGGCAACGTCGTAAATGAAGGGAGTTCGGTCGAAAAAGCACAAGTGATCCTCGCGTATTTGCGCGAGCATCAGCTCATCGACTACTGATTTTGATGCCTGTCGGCAAGAACCCAGGGATGCAAGGAATCCGGAGCAAACGATGAAAGTATCGGCAGACATTCGTGCATTGATCGAGCGGCGCAAGGAAGGTTATAGCCTCGAAGCGCCGTTCTACACGAGCGAGGACATCTTCGCGCTCGACATGGAGGCGATTTTCCGCCAGCACTGGATCCAGGTGGCGGTCGAGCCGGACATTCCCGAGCCGGGCGACTACGTGACCGTGGAACTGGGAAGCGATTCGATCCTGATCGTGCGTGACGACGACATGGCGATCCGCGCGTTCCACAACGTGTGCCGTCACCGCGGCGCGCGCCTGTGCAACGAGGACAAGGGCTCGGTCGGCAACATCGTGTGCCCGTACCACAGCTGGACCTACAACCTGACGGGCCAGCTGATGTTCGCCGAGCACATGGGCGAGAAGTTCGACCGCTGCAAGCACAGCCTGAAGTCGGTCCACGTCGAGAACCTCGCCGGCCTGATCTTCATCTGCCTCGCCGAAGAGCCGCCGGTCGATTTCGCGCAGCTGCGCGCCGAGATGGAGCCGTACCTGCTGCCGCACGACCTGCCGAACACGAAGATCGCCGCGCAGATCGACATCATCGAGGAAGGCAACTGGAAGCTCACGATGGAGAACAACCGCGAGTGCTATCACTGCGTCGCGAACCATCCGGAGCTCACCATCTCGCTGTACGAATACGGTTTCGGCTACCAGCGTTCCGACGCCAACGCGGAAGGCATGGATGCGTTTGCGGAAACCTGCGTGCGGCGCGGCAAGGAGTGGGCCGAGATGGGCCTGCCGTCCGCCGAGATCGAGAAGCTGCTCGACGTGACGGGTTTCCGCACGCAGCGCCTGCCGCTCGATCGCCACGGCGAATCGCAGACGCTCGATGCGAAGGTCGCGTCGAAGAAGCTGCTCGGCGGCTTCGATAAGGCCGACCTCGGCGGGCTGTCGTTCTGGACGCAGCCGAACTCGTGGCACCACTTCATGAGCGATCACATCGTGACGTTCTCGGTGATCCCGCTGTCGGCCGGCAAGACGCTCGTGCGCACGAAGTGGCTCGTGCACAAGGACGCGAAGGAAGGCATCGACTACGACGTGAAGAACCTCACGGCCGTGTGGAACGCCACGAACGACCAGGATCGCGCGCTCGTCGAGTTCTCGCAGCGCGGCGCGGCCAGCAGCGCGTACGAGCCGGGCCCGTATTCGCCGTTCACGGAAGGTCTCGTCGAAAAATTCTCGGCCTGGTACATCGGCCGGCTCGCCGAAAAAACCGGCGCGTAGTACCCAGCACTGAAGCGGAGTTACAGATGATGCGAGATGCGGCCAACTTCGAGCCGACGGACAGCCGGGTCACACGCCCGGCGTTCTGGAGCGCCCTTCCCGAGCGCTGGACGAGCGACGTCGAGGAAACGCTGGTGTGCTGCCACGTGCGGCAGGAAACGCACGACGTGAAGAGTTTCTTCTTCCGTTCGCCGCAGGGCCGCTCGTTCTCGTTCGAGCCCGGGCAGTTCCTCACGCTCGAACTCGACATCGACGGCGAAACGATCAACCGCTGCTACACGATCTCGTCGTCGCCCGCGCGGCCGCACACGGTGTCGATCACGGTGAAGCGCGTGCCGGGCGGCAAGGTGTCGAACTGGCTGCACGACAACCTGCAGCCGGGCGCACCGGTGCGCGTGCTCGGCCCGGCCGGCGAATTCACGTGCGCACGACATCCGGCGCGCAAGTACCTGTTCCTGTCGGCGGGCTCGGGCGTCACGCCGCTGATGTCGATGAGCCGCGCGCACCACGATCTCGCCGAGGATCGCGACATCCTGTTCGTGCACAGCGCACGCACGCCGGACGACATCATCTTCGCGCGCGAGCTCGACCTGATCGCGTCGAACCACACGAATTTCCGCACGTCGTTCGTCGTCGAGCGCGTCGGCGCGCGCACCAACTGGCCGGGCGTCACGGGCTTCCTGACGCTGCCGCTGCTGAAGCTGATCGCACCGGATTTCATGGAGCGCGAGATCTTCACGTGCGGCCCCGCGCCGTACATGAAGGCCGTGCGCGACCTGCTCGACGAAGCCGGTTTCGATCGCAAGCAGTATCACGAAGAGAGCTTCTCGTTCGAAACGCTCGCGCAGACCGCAAGCGACGAGCTGCTCGCCGATCTCGCCCCGCCGGCCGAAGGCGCCGACACCGATACGAAGCAGTACACGGTCAGCTTCGCAAAGAGCAATCGCGAGATTTCATGCGGCTCGGAGCAGCACGTGCTGGACGCGGCGCGCCAGTCCGGCGTGCGGCTGCCGGCCTCGTGCACGCAGGGCATGTGCGGCACCTGCAAGGTGAAGCTCGTGTCGGGGCAGGTTGAAATGAAGCACAACGGCGGCATCCGCCAGCGCGAGATCGACCAGGGGATGGTGCTGCTGTGCTGCAGCAAGCCGCTGTCGGATCTCGTGATCGACAAGTAGTCGAAACTCGCCATCGGCTGTCCGGGCGCGTCGCGTCCGGACAAGCATCCGTCGGAAAACAACGATACCGCGGATTTGTGGTTGAAGAACCTAGAGAGACAACGCGCACGGTGCGCATTTCAAGGAGATCGACCATGAAGCTGTTCGGAAAACTGATGTGGACCGGCGCACTGTCGGCGATGGTGGCACTGAGCGCATCGGCGCTCGCCGATACGAAGCCCACGCTGAAGATCGGTTACGTCGAAGGCTGGGACGACAGCGTTGCGACGTCGAACGTCGCGGCGCGCGTGATCGAGAAGAAACTCGGTTATGAGGTGAAGCTCGTGCCGGTCGCTGCCGGCATCATGTGGCAAGGCGTCGCGCGCGGCGATCTCGACGCGACGCTGTCCGCGTGGCTGCCCGTCACGCACGGTTCCTACTGGGGCGAGTACAAGACCAAGGTCGTCGACCTCGGCGCGAACTTTCCCGACGCGAAGATCGGCCTGATCGTCCCCGACTACGTGAAGGCGAAGAGCATCGACGACCTGAATGCCGAAAAAGGCAGCTTCGGCGGCCGGATCGTCGGCATCGATGCGGGCGCGGGCGTGATGCGCAAGACCGACGAAGCGATCAAGAACTACGGCCTGAACTACACGCTGATGCCGAGCTCGGGCAGCGCGATGACGGCCGAGCTGTCGCGCTCGGTCGGCGCGAACAAGCCGGTGATCGTGACCGGCTGGGCGCCGCACTGGATGTTCGCGAAGTGGAAGCTGCGCTTCCTCGAGGATCCGAAGAAGGTGTTCGGCGGCGCGGAGCACGTCGACAGTGTCGTGAACCCGCAGCTCGAAACGAAGGCCAAGCCGGTCGTCGCGTTCCTGAAAAAATTCCAGTGGAAGCCGGGCGAGATCGACAGCGTGATGCTTGCGATCCAGAACGGCTCGAAGCCGGAAGCGGCTGCCGATGCATGGATTGCAGCGCATGCGGATCGCGTGAATTCGTGGACGGAAGGCGTGCAGTAAGCCGCGACGATTCGCCGCAATAAATAGACGAAGAGACAGTCCGGGATTGATCAGCAGGATAGCGAAATAATTGCACTGCGATGCGATCATATCCCGGAATTATTTTTTTGGTTCTGCAAAAAAGCCGGTAAGTTGTTACACTACGGCCCTTGTGCGGAGTCATCACAGGAGGAATTGGATGAGTCAGGCAGGACTGCGTGCGAACAGCACCAGTGATGTTGAGGCAACCATCTCACATGATTCGACGGGCCACACGCTGCATCGTGGCCTGACTTGGAAAGACGCTTTTTGGGTAACGAGCGGCGTGCCGGCAGGCGTGCTGTTCACGATCGGCGGCGTATGCGCGACGATCGGCCAGCCCGCGTGGGCGATCTGGATCGCCGCGATCACGATGGGGCTGATTCAGAGCGCGACTTATGCGGAAATATCGGGGCTATTTCCCCATAAATCGGGCGGCGCGTCCGTATATGGCGCGATCGGCTGGGTCCGTTACAGCAAGCTGATTGCCCCGGTTTCCGTGTGGTGCAACTGGCTCGCATGGTCGCCGATGCTCGCGCTCGGCTGCGGCCTCGCGGCGAGCTATGCGCTCACGAGTCTCTTTCCCGCCAACGCGGCGGTGCTGCACTGGCAGCTCAAGGTTGCGGATCTCGGGTTCATCAAGCCGGGTCTGTCCCTGCGGA
Organism: Burkholderia sp. 572; assembly: GCF_040545135.1. NCBI lineage: Bacteria > Pseudomonadati > Pseudomonadota > Betaproteobacteria > Burkholderiales > Burkholderiaceae > Burkholderia > Burkholderia sp. 572. Next base: position 78,996 of record NZ_JBEPLH010000020.1, read on the forward strand.
TCAATGCGACGTTCATCATCGCGACGATCCTGCTTCTCATCACGTTCAAGCTTCAACACAGCGGTGCATCGAAGGCGGCGCGCACGCAGCGCATTCTCGGCATCGCGTCGCTCACGCCGCTGTTGATCGTCGGCATCGTGCCGTTCGTCACGGGCGACGTGCCGATGTCGAACCTGCTCCCGCTGCTGCCGCTCGGTCACGACGCACACGGCAATCTCACGACCGCGACGTTCGGCTCGTGGAACGGGCAGGGCGTCACGATGGCGCTCGGCGCGATGTTCATGGCCGGCTGGGCATCGTACGGCTTCGAGACGGCCGTCTGCTACACGCGCGAATTCCGCGACCCGCGCCGCGATACCGCCAAGGCGATCTTCTGGTCGGGCGCGCTGTGCCTCGTCGTGATGACGCTCGTGCCGATGGCGTTCCAGGGGGCGCTCGGCACGCAGGCGATGCTCGATCCGTCGATCGGCGACGGCACCGGCGTCGCGGCCGCGATGGCGAAGATCGTCGGCGGCGGCGCGTGGGTCGCGAATGCGGTCGTCGTGATGCTGATGCTGTCGATCCTGCTGATCGTGATGACATCGATGATGGGCTCGTCGCGCACGCTGTACCAGGCATCGGTCGACGGCTGGCTGCCGAAGTACCTGTCGCACGTGAACGAGCACGGCTCGCCCACGCGCGCGATGTGGACCGATCTCGGCTTCAACCTCGTGTTGCTGATGATGTCGGACTACATGACGGTGCTGTCGATCTCGAATGTCTGCTACATGCTGTTCGTATTCCTGAATCTTCAGTCGGGCTGGATCCACCGGATGGATCGCGGCAACTGGGATCGACCGTTCCGCTGCCCGACGTGGCTGCTCGTCGCCGGCTCGATCTGCGGCTACGCGAACCTCGTCTATGTCGGCGCGGGCGCGAACCTGCAGGGCGAAGGCACGCTGCGCAACGGGCTGATCGCGATGCTGCTGATCGTGCCGGTATTCCTGTTCCGCCATTACTGGCAGGATCGCGGCCGGTTCCCCACGCAGATGCAGCGCGACATGGAACTCGAAGTGCCGAAGCGCGCGATGTGGCTGAACCTGATGCCGTATGCGGCGCTGGTCGGGGCAGGATTGACGATCTGGTTGTCGTATTACTTTGCGTGGGTGAAGTGACGCGTCAGGCCGTGTAACAGTGCGCGCCGCCCGGAAACCGCACACGGGTGGCGCGATCGAGCTTGCGGCATGCAACGAAGCCCGACCGGCTTGCAACCGGTCGGGCTTTTGTCGTTCAGGGCCGGCACCATTGCCGGTGGCCGGCTTCGGCGCGATCCTGCAGTGGATGACGGGCAACCGGAACCTGGGGCCGATGAACGGCGTGCTGTTCATGGACATCGTGCCCCTCACGGCATTCATCGTATCCGCGGTCACGGGCATCGTGCCCAACCGCGCGCAGATTCTGGGCGCCGCGTTGACGGGTGTGACGCTGATCCTCAACAACCTCTATCTGCGACACCGGGCGCGACGAATCGGCACGACGCGTGCGCGCGTGCCTTCGGCTTCCGCATGACGGGCGGCGAAGCCCGCCCGCTTACGAAAACACCACCGTCCGGTCGCCGTTCAGGAACACCCTGCGCTCGATGAACGCCTTTACCGCACGCGCGAGCGTGATGCATTCGACGTCGCGCCCCACTGCGAGCAACTGCTCCGGACGCAGCGCATGATCGACGCGCTCGACGACCTGCTCGATGATCGGGCCTTCGTCGAGATCGTCGGTGACGAAGTGCGCGGTCGCGCCGATCAGCTTCACGCCGCGCGCATGCGCCTGGTGATACGGCTTCGCGCCCTTGAAACCGGGCAGGAACGAATGATGGATGTTGATCGCGCGGTTCGCGAGCTTCGCGCTCGTTTCCTGCGACAGCACCTGCATGTAGCGCGCGAGGATCACGAGTTCGGCGCCGCTCGACTCGAAGAAGTCGAGCCATTGCGCTTCCTGCTGCGCCTTCGTATCGGCGGTGATCCGGAAATGGCGGAACGGCAGGCCGTGTTGCGCGGCGAGCGGCTCGAAGTCGGGATGGTTCGACACGATGCCGACGATATCCATCTTCAGCTCGCCCATCCGCCAGCGGAACAGCAGGTCCGCGAGGCAGTGCTCGAGCTTCGACACCATGATCAGCACCTTCGGCCGCGCATTCACGTCGTGAATCGCCCATTGCGTGTCGCCTTCGCCGCCGCCGAGCGCGGTCGCGATCGGCCCGAATTCCTGGCGCAGCGCGTCGATCTGCAGCGTTTCATCGGTCGGATGAAACACGCAGCGCACGAAGAAGTGATTGCTGAGATCGTCGTCGAACACGTTCAGCGCATCGACGTAGCAGCGATGGCGCTCGAGAAAGCCGACGACGGCGGCGACCTGGCCGGCCGCGCTCGGGCACGACAGCGTCAGGACGAATTGATCGGGGCGTGAGTCGGCGGTCATGAGATTCCTCGGATGTCATGGAACGCAACCCGCGCGGCGGCGCGACGGGGCGCCACGCTACGCGGGTAGCGGGAGGCTCAAGTAAATCAGGACGATTCGGGCGCGGATAGAACCAACCCGCCGTGTGGCTGGTATCGGCACGCCAGCGCGGCCGGGCGGCGGCTGGGCTTCAGGCAGGCGCCGGGGGAGGCGTCGGGCGGGGCGGGCGCGGCCGGTCCAGCGGGCGTCGGGCGCGCGTCAGGCCCGTAGCCGGAGGCCGGCCGGAAGGCCGTTCAGGCCGGCGCGCACGCGTCGAGCAGCCAGCGCCGGAACACGTGGGTCGCGTCCGGCTCGGGCCGCTGCGGCGGCCGTACGAGGAAGTAGCCGCGCGACGTGACGACCGGCGCGTCGAGGAGCTTCACGAGCTGCCCGGACGCGACGAGTTCGTCGACGAGCGGCGCCCAGCCGAGCGCAACGCCTTCGCCGAGCAGCGCCGCATGGATCACGAGCGCATAGCTGTTGAAGGTCACGCCGCGCGCGGCGGCTGCCGTGTCGAGGCCGTGCGCGTCGAACCAGCCGGACCACGACAGCCAGCGCTCGGGGCGCGTCGGCTGCACGTGCAGCAGCGGCAACGCGAGCAGGTGATCGGCCCGGGCGACGTGCGGGTGCGCGTCGCGGAACGCGGGCGAGCACACGGGCGTGACCGATTCCGGAAAGAGCCGCGCGGCCGTGCACGACGGCCAGTGGCCGTCGCCGAACAGGATCGCGATGTCGCCGTGGTCGCGCTGCGCGTCGTAATCCTGCGACGTGACGACCCGCACGTCGACATCCGGCATCACGCACTTCAGCCCGGCCAGGCGCGGCATCAACCAGTAGGTGGCGAAGCCGAAGTCGGTGACGATCGTGAGCGCGCCGTGCTCGCGGCGCGCCCGCAGTGTCGCGGTGGCGCCGCGCAGCGTGTCGAGGCTCAGCCGCACCGCTTCGTACAGGCACTCGCCGTCGGCCGTCAGCGTGACGCCGCGCGGGCTGCGCTCGAACAGCGGCGCGCCCAGTTCGGCCTCGAGCTGGAACACCTGCTGGCTCACGGCCGGCTGGGTGGAGCCGAGCTCGCGCGCGGCGGCCGTGAAGCTCGCGAGCCGGGCCGCCGATTCGAACGCGCGCAGCGCCTGCATCGACGGTAACGGTTCGGATTTCGACATAAGTCCCTCTAATGGCCCCATAAGGGCCGGACGCCTTCCCGCGCGAATTCGGGCGGGCGATAGTGCATCGGACGGTGCGGCACACGTGCTTCACGGGCTGCTTCAAAGGCTGCTTCACGGCCCGCTTCACATTCCACTCCACGGGTGGCACGCAACACATTCCGCGATTCTAGCCAGCGCGGCGTGCCCGCGCGGCACTTTCGTCGGGCCGCTTCCGTCATGCCGGACGTCTCGCTGCGCGAGCGGCGCGCCGTTCCATTCGAACACCGTTTTCCCCACGACTGCCGATGACGAACCCGACACCCAACATCCTGATCCTGATGGCCGACCAGCTCACGCCGTTCGCGCTGCCGGCCTACGGCAATCGCGTCGCGCGCACGCCGACGCTGGACCGTCTCGCCGCGCAAGGCGTGGTGTTCGACGCCGCCTATTGCGCGAGCCCGCTGTGCGCGCCGTCGCGTTTTTCGCTGCTGACCGGCAAGCTGCCGTCGGGGATCGGCGCCTACGATAACGCCGCCGAATTGCCGGCGCAAACGCTGACGTTCGCGCACTATCTGCGCGCGGGCGGCTACCGGACGATGCTGTCCGGCAAGATGCATTTCTGCGGGCCCGACCAGTTGCACGGCTTCGAGGAGCGGCTCACGACCGACATCTATCCGGCCGATTTCGGCTGGGTGCCCGACTGGGACAGCCCGGCGGAGCGGCCGAGCTGGTATCACAACATGAGTTCGGTACTCGACGCGGGCCCGTGCGTGCGTACCAACCAGCTCGATTTCGACGACGAGGTCACGTTTGCCGCGAAGCAGAAGCTGTACGACGTCGCGCGCGAGCGGGCGGCCGGGCACGATGCGCGGCCGTTCTGCATGGTCGTGTCGCTGACCCATCCGCACGACCCGTATGCGATCACGCGCGAATACTGGGATCTCTATCGCGACGACGAGATCGACCTGCCCGCCGTGCGCCTCGACGCGGCGGAAAGCGACCCGCATTCGCAGCGGCTGCGCTTCGTCTGCGAGAACGACCGCACGCCGCCCACCGACGAGCAGATCCGCGCCGCACGTCGCGCGTACTACGGCGCAACCTCGTACGTCGACACGCAGTTCGGCAGCGTGCTGGCCGCGCTCGAACAGTGCGGATTCGCCGACGACACGATCGTGATCGTCACGTCCGACCACGGCGACATGCTCGGCGAACGCGGGCTCTGGTACAAGATGACGTTCTTCGAGGGCGGCTGCCGCGTGCCGCTGATCGTGCATGCGCCGGGCCGCTTCGGCGCCGCGCGCGTGCGCGGGCCGGTGTCGCACGTCGACCTGCTGCCGACGCTCGTCGACCTGGCCGGCGCCGCCCCCGCCGGCGGCTGGCCGGACCCCGTCGACGGTGCAAGCCTCGTGCCGCACCTGAACGGCACGCCGGCGCACGAAGTTGCGCTCGGCGAATACCTTGCGGAAGGTGCGGTCGCGCCGGTCGTGATGATCCGCAGCGGCGACTGGAAGTACGTGCATTGCCCGGCCGATCCCGACCAGCTCTATCACCTTGGCGACGACCCGCGCGAGCTGACGAACCTCGCCGGCGCGCCGGAAGCCGCGGACGTGCTGGCCGCGTTCCGTGCGCAAGCCGCGCGGCGCTGGAACCTGCCCGAACTGGACCGGCAGGTGCGCGCGAGCCAGCGGCGCCGGCGCTTCCATTACGCGGCGACGACGCAGGGCCGCATCCATGCGTGGGACTGGCAGCCGTTCACCGACGCGAGCCAGCGCTACATGCGCAATCACATCGAACTCGACACGCTCGAGGCGATGGCGCGCTTTCCGCGCATCGGGCGTTGAACGGACCACATCGCGATCATTGAAGAACGACGGAGGAAGCGAACCATGAAACGGCAACGCAATGCAGCAATCCGAAGGATCGGCGCGGCGCTCGCCGCCGCCGCGTGCGTGGCGGCGACGCAGCCTGCGCACGCGGCCGACCCGCAGACGTGCGGCGACGTGAAGATGGCGGCGCCCGGCTGGACCGACATCGATGCGACGAACGCGATGGCGGGCGTCGTGCTGAAGGCGCTCGGCTATCGGCAGGACGTGGCGAACCTGTCGGTGCCGATCACGTACCAGGGGCTCAAGAAAGGGCAGGTCGACGTGTTCCTCGGCAACTGGATGCCCGCGCAGGCGCCGCTCGTGAAGCCGTTCGTCGACGAGAAGTCGATCGACGTGCTGCACGCGAACCTGAGCGGCGCGAAGTTCACGCTCGCGGTGCCCGACTACGTGGCCGCCGCCGGCGTGCATACGTTCGCCGATCTCGCGCGCCATGCGGACCGCTTCGGCGGCAAGATCTACGGGATCGAGCCCGGCGCGCCCGCGAACCAGAACATCAAGCGGCTGCTGTCCGACCACGCGCTAGGGTCCGCGAACTGGTCGCTCGTCGAATCGAGCGAGACGGGCATGCTCACGCAGGTCGAGCGCGCGGTGCGCGACAAGCGGTGGATCGTGTTCCTGGCCTGGGAGCCGCATCTGATGAACACGAAGTTCCACCTGACCTACCTGTCGGGCGGCGATGCGTATTTCGGCCCGAACTACGGCGGCGCGACGGTCAATACGGTCACGCGCGCCGGGTTCGCCGGCCAGTGCGCGAACCTGGCGCGGCTGTTCCGGCAGATGACGTTCTCCGTCGACGTCGAGAACCGGATGATCGCCGACATGCTCGACCACAAGACGTCGCCCGCGCTCGCGGCGCAGCGTGCGCTGAAATCCGACCCGGCGCTGGTTGCCGGCTGGCTGGACGGCGTGACGACGGCGGCCGGCGCTCCGGGCCTGCCGGCGGTGCGCGCGGCCCTCGACGGGCACTGATTCCCTCCTTCCGGGCGGCCGGTTTCGACCGCGCCGCCCGTCTACGTGTTTTCCCGAGCGGGTCGCATCGTGACCATTTGGTGTCGCCTTCAGACGGGTGACGCGAAATATGGGTTTGTATTTTTCGCCAATGGCTGCGTTATTGCGGAAAACGAAATGCCGAAGCCAGCGGGCGTACCGAATTCGAATCCACCGGCGCATCGCGGTACGCGCCGGGACGAGATTCTTTCCATCGAACGGTTCAGGGAGGGTGGTCGACAATGAAGCACACCAAAGTTGCCGTAGCCGCCGCGCTTGCATGCGCGGCCTGCGTGCCTGCCATCGGGCATGCGCAGAGCAGTGTGACGCTGTACGGGATTCTCGACGCGGGCATCACGTACGTGAACAACACGGGCGGCTCGCACGTGGTCAAGTTCGACGACGGCGTCGCGTACGGAAACCGTTTCGGCCTGAAGGGCACGGAAGACCTCGGCGGCGGCCTGAAGGCCGTGTTCACCCTCGAGAGCGGCTTCCGCCTCGGCACCGGGCAGCTCGGCTTCGGCGGCGCCGAATTCGGCCGGCAGGCGTATGTCGGCCTGCAGAACGACTGGGGCACGCTGTCGTTCGGCAACCAGCTCGACATCACGAACGAACTCGTGTCGATCTACAACATCTCCGCGTGGGGCAGCGGTTATGCGATCCACCAGGGCGACTTCGACCGCTTCAACGGCGATCGCCTGCCGAATTCGGTGAAGTTCCTGTCGAACGACCTCAGCGGCTTCAAGTTCGGCGCGATGTACTCGTTCGGCAACGTCGCCGGCAACTTCCACCGCAACAGCGCATGGAGCGCGGGTGCGAGCTTCACGAAGGGCGACTTCTCGATCGGCGCCGCGTACACGCGCCTGAACAACCCGAACGGCATCTATGCGTTCGACCCGTACGCGATGATCGGCACGCACACGTTCCTCGGCCAGCAGACCGTCACCGTCGATCCGGCGACCGGCGCACGCACCGACCTGTTCGCGAACACGCCGATGAACGTCGACAGCCAGGGCACGTTCGGCATCGGCTCGAGCTACACGATCGGCAAGCTGACGCTCGACGCCAACTTCTCGTACACGACGATCAAGGGTTTCGGCCAGTCGTCGCACATGCAGGTGTATGAAGGCGGCGGCCTGTACCAGTTCACGCCGGCGCTGAGCCTGATCGCGGGCTACCAGCACACGCGCTTCGAAGGCCATCACTGGAACCAGGGCACGGCGGGCCTGCATTACCTGCTGTCGAAGCGTACCGACGTGTATATCTCCGGCGATTACCTGCGCGCGTCGCAAGGCGTCGATGCGGTGGTCGGCTACAGCTTCACGCCGTCGACGACGCAGACGCAGGCCGACGTGCGGATCGGGATGCGCCATTCGTTCTGAGCGGGGTGGTGTGAGGTTGTGACGTCTTCAGCGAGGTCTCTCTTTGGCGCGAACCGAGGTTCGCGCTTTTTTTTTGCCCGACTGGGGTGAGCGGGCACGAGAGCCGTCCGGTCACGGCCCGCTGCCGGGCGACTGCCCGACGGTATTGACCGGTGCCGTCTATAGACGCTAGCATCGTCCCCATGCTTGATCGCGCCCATTTCCTCTCTTCGCTGCTCCGCGCATGTTGTCAGAACATGCCAGGGGGAAGTTGCGTCCAGCGAACTCGCTGAACATTCAAGCAATCGCCTTCCGGCCGCCTGTGATGCAAGACAGGCGGCCTTTTTGTTTTTTGAGCCGACACCTTCGGACGGAGAAACTCGATGCCGCTTGCGCTGTATGACACCTGGTCGCGTACCGTACGCCCGTTCACGCCAATCCGGGCCGGGCAGGTCGGCATGTACTGCTGCGGCCCCACGGTCTACGACGACGCCCACATCGGCAACCTGAGAACCTACGTGTTCGAGGATCTGCTGCGCCGCGTACTGGTGCGCAACGGATACGAGGTGCGGCACGTCGTCAACATCACCGACGTCGGCCACCTGACTTCGGATGCGGACGAAGGCGAAGACAAGATGGAAAAGGGCAGCCGCCGGACCGGCGAATCGGCGTGGGCCATCGCCCGGCGCTACACCGACGCTTTCGTGCGGGACTGGCGCGCGCTCCACCTGCTCGAGCCGACGGTCTGGTGCCGCGCCACGGATCACATCGCCGAACAGATCGCGTTCATCGATACGCTCGACCGGGGCGGCTACGTCTATCGCACGGACGACGGCCTCTACTTCGACACCAGTCGGCAGGATGACTACGGTTATCTCGCGCGGCTAGACCGCGCGGGGTTGCAGGCGGGCAAGCGGGTCGCGCTGGGCGACAAGCGGAGCATCACGGATTTTGCGCTGTGGAAGTTCAGCCCGGCCGGCGTCAAGCGGCAGATGGAATGGGACAGCCCGTGGGGGCGCGGCTTTCCGGGCTGGCATATCGAATGCTCGGCGATGTCGGCGAAGTATCTCGGGACGTTGTTCGATATCCATTGCGGCGGCGAGGATCACATCGCCGTGCACCACAGCAACGAGATCGCGCAGACGCGGGCGGCCCACGGCACGAACCTCGCGAATTACTGGATGCACGGGCACTTCCTGACGCTCGACGCCGATACGAAGATGTCGAAGTCGAGCGGCGATTTCGTTCGTCTGCAGACCTTGCAGAGCCGGAATATCGACCCGCTCGCGTACCGTTACCTGTGCCTGACGGCCCATTACCGGAGCAAGCTGCATTTCACGTGGGCGTCGCTCGATGCCGCTCACACCGCGCTGACCCGGCTTCGGCACCTGTATGCCGGCTGGCCGGACGGAGGGCGCGTCGATGCGGATTTCGCCGCGCGATTCGACGCGGAAGTGAACGAGGACCTGAATCTGCCCAGGGCGCTCGCGGTGCTCTGGGATCTGGTCAGGAGCAACCTGCCACCCGCGACGCTGAAAGCGACCGTGGACAGCTTCGACGCCGTGCTGGGCCTCGGTCTGCGCGCATGGCGGCCGGTTGCGCCCGACATTCCGGAACACGTTCGCGGGTTGCTCGCCGAACGCGAGCGCGCGAGAGCGGACAAGGACTGGGTGCAGGCCGACCGGATACGGGAAGCGTTGAGCGCGCAGGGTTGGCGAGTCGAGGACACTCCGGAAGGTCAACGCCTGTTCGGCATCGCCGGCGGCGCGACCGACGAGGGCGTTCCGCCCCGCTGAAGCCCGTGGCCGCCTGCATCGGAAGATCCCGTGCCCGAGCCGCCATCCGGCGGCCGCGATCGACGCGGCCGCCGGATGCGTCGCTCCCCCAGTCCGCGCGATGTTGCGGGCCGCGTCCCCGGCCCGTTTTGCGCGCTTGGCATATCATCGCGATTTCGCCGCGTCCGTACCATTGTCGCGCGCATGCATCGGCGTGCGCAGTCGCTTTCCCGAACGGTGCCGGCTTGCCGCGCCGACCGCCGAGACCTCGATGACCGACTCCGTGCCCGATCCCAGTCCTTTATCCCCGTTGCCCGTCAACCTGTTCCGTCACGCACCGTTCCAGCGCTTCTGGGGCACGCGCGTAATGTCTTCCCTGGCTTTCCAGATCCTGTCGGTTGCAATCGGGTGGTACGTCTACGCGCTCACGCACAGCGCGTTCGCACTCGGCCTCGTCGGCCTCGCGCAGTTCGTGCCGATGTTCGCGCTGACGCTCGTCGTCGGGCAGGTGGCCGACCGCTATGACCGCCGGCGCATCGCGACGATCTGCCAGGCCGTCGAGGCGCTGGCCGCCGGCGTGTTCCTGCTCGGTGCCGCGCAAGGGTGGCTGGCCGCGCCGGCCGTGTATGCGCTCGCGGCGATCGTCGGCACGGCCCGCGCGTTCGAGTCGCCGTCGGTGTCGTCGCTGCTGCCGGCCGTCGTGCCGCGCAGCGACCTGCCGCGCGCGACCGCGTTGTCGACCTCGGCGAACCAGGCCGCGCAGATTCTCGGGCCGGCGTTCGGCGGGCTGCTGTATGGCGTCGGCGCGCCCGTCGCGTTCGGCACGAGCGTCGTCGCGTTCGCGGTCGCGGCGGTGTTGAGCGGCACGATTCCGCTGCGCAGCGCGCCGCCCGCGCGCGAACCGGTGACGCTCCGTTCGGTGTTTTCAGGCATCGCATTCATCCGGCGCGAACCGGCGATCCTCGGCGCGCTGTCGCTCGACCTGTTCGCGGTGCTGTTCGGCGGCACGACCGCGCTGCTGCCGATCTACGCGCGCGACATCCTGCAGGTCGGGCCATGGGGGCTCGGAGCGTTGCGCGCGGCGCCGGCGGTCGGCGCGCTCGCGGGCACGCTGTGGCTCACGCGCTTTCCGCTCAGGGGCCGGCCCGGCCGCGCGATGTTCGGCGGCGTGATCGCATTCGGCATCGCGACGATCGTGTTCGGGCTGTCGAGGAATTTCGTGTTGTCGCTCGTCGCGCTGGCAGCGCTCGGCGCATCGGACGTGGTGAGCGTCGTCGTGCGCCTGTCGCTCGTGCAGCTGCGCACGCCCGACGACATGCTCGGCCGTGTCAGTGCCGTCAACTCGCTGTTCATCGGCACGTCGAATCAACTCGGCGAATTCGAATCGGGTGTGACGGCCGCATGGTGGGGCGCGCCGGCCGCGATTGTCGTCGGCGGCGCGGCGACGATCGCCGTTGCACTCACGTGGATGCGGCTGTTCCCGCAGCTCGCGACCATGAAGTCGCTCGAGCGCGACGCGTGACGGACGTCACGCGTCCTGCGTCACGCGCACGGCCGTGCCGTAGCAGAGGACTTCCGTGACACCCGAACCGATCTCGGTCGAGTCGTAACGCATCGCGACGATCGCGTTCGCGCCGAGCTTGCGGGCGTCGGCGAGCATCTTGTCGAAGGCCTGCTGGCGGGCTTTTTCGCACAGCGACGTGTAGAGCGTGATGTTGCCGCCGAAGATCGTCTGCAGCGATGCGCCGAACGAACCGACGATCGAGCGCGAGCGCACGACGATGCCCTGGGCGACGCCGAGCGAGCGAACGGTCGTGTGGCCGGGCAGGTCGAACGCGGTCGTGACACGGGCGGGCGACAGATCGTCGATGGAGCGGGAGAAATCGGTCATGGCGGGAAGCGTGTAGCGAAGTGGTCGAACGGGGATTCTATCCGGACGGGGCGGCGTACCCGGCTCGACGACGGGGCAACGCCGCGACTGCGGAGAACGCTTCGCGACGGAAGCGTGTGCAAACCGCGAGCACACGCTTCCGTCATTTCCGGACGAACAGCCCGGCCGCACGCCGTCAGGGCGTCACGGTCGCACTGCCGTTGCCGCCGAGATCGACCGCGTAGGCCAGCGCCAGCTTGCCGAACTTCAATGCATGGTTCGCCTGCCGATCCGAATTCTCCAGCGTGTCGTTCACGGTATGGATATACGGACTGTCGTTCTGATCGGCCTCGAACGGGAACGACGCCGGATACCCTTGCGCATTCCACGACGCATGATCCGAGCACGCATACCCGCACTGCGACGTGCCGATCGCGAGTTCCGGCAGGTAGGTCTTCGCCAGATTCGTCAGGTAGGTGTTCTGCGACGCGTTCGTGTAGTCGGTGATCAGGTAGATGTCCTTCGGGTCGCCCTTGTAGTTCGTCATGTCGAGCTGCAGCACGCCGACTACGTTCACGTTTTGCGCACGAAACTGCTTCGCGATCGCCTTCGAGCCGAGCAGGCCGGCTTCCTCGGCCGCGTACCCGACGAACTTGATCGTCCGCTTCGGCCGGTAGTTGTTCGCCAGCAGCACGCGCAGCGCTTCGGTGAGGCTGGCGATGCCCGACGCATCGTCGTCCGCGCCGGGCGAGCGCGTGTTTTCCGTCGTGCGCCCGACCGTCGAATCGAGGTGGCCGCCCAGCACGACGGTGCCCGCGGCCGGATCGCTGCCGCGGATCGTCAGGATCACGGATTTCTGCGGAAAGCCCGTGTGCGCGAACTGCTCGACGGTGATGTCGGCGCGCGAGCCGGCCAGCTGCTTCCACTGCAGCGCGAGCCAGTCCGACGCGGCGACGCCGTGCGACGTCGTGTAGTAGCGGTTCGTGAAGCCGGACAGCGACGTGATCGTGCCGACGATGTTGCTGGCCTGCAGCTGCTGGATCCACGTGCCGATCTGCGGCGCGTTCGAAACCTTGTACGTGGAAGCCGCGGCCTGCTTCGCGAGCGGCGTCGGCAACGGCTGAAGTGCCTGGCGCGCGTCGTCGAACGAGTCGTGCACGACATAGCCGGGCCCGTGGCCGCGCGTATGGTGGACGGCGTGGGCCAGCTCGCCGAGCCGCGAATCGTCGATCTCGACGACGTGCACGGTCTCGCGGCGCGACGCGCCGTCGGCCGCCTTGCCGGCGTCGAGGGTCGTGCTGTATTGCGCGGTGGCGCTTGCGTCGATGCGTTGCAACTGGCGGAACGCCGCGTCGCCGAGCGTGATCCATACCGGCGTCGCGTGCGCGGCGGCGGTCAGCAGCATGGCGCCCAGCGCGGCGCTCAGGCGGGTGAGTTTCAGAGTAGGCATGTTCGATCTCGTGAGGATGGCGATGTCGATGAAGGGAGCGCGTCACAGGTCGTGCGATGCGCCCCCGCCTGCTGCGGGATTACGACTTCTTCGGTACGGTCACGCCGTACGTGCAACTCTGGTTGTACGCATTGCCGATCGCGGTCAGCTGCGCGCTGCTGTAGCCGAGCGCGGACGCGGCCGTCAGCACCGCCTGCGCGGCGGCCTTCTGGTTGGTCGAGCCGTTGGTCATCGACAACCCTTTCAGGAACGCCTTGTCCATCGCCTGCGCACCGATCGCGTCGCGCGCGACGAGGTTGCACGAGGCCCAGTACTGGCCGGCCGTATGGATCTCCGCGCCGCGTGCCTGCGCATAGGTGCGCCCGACGTTCCAGTTGGTCACGCGGCCGCCCCAGAATTCGTTGTGGCCGTCCCAGTTGTAGACCCAGTGGTACTGCGCATCCGACGGGCTCCACTGGTTGAAGTCGCGGCTGTACGCGGCGGCGAGATAGTCGCCGGTGCCTTCCGACAACCCTTCCTGCTGCGACAGGCCGCCGTTCGTCACCCAGTCGTGGATGCCGTGGCCGAGTTCGTGGATCACGACGTCCGCGTCCTCCGCGTCGTCGACGCCGCCTTGCCCGAAGGTCAGCCGGCCGCTGCTCGACGAATACGACGAGTTGTCGTCGCCCGATTCGCCGTGCGGGTCGTACTGCACGCCGCCCGTGTACTGGTACGGCAGCGCCTTGATGCCGAGCGTCTGGTTCACGTAACGCAGGAACGTGTCGATGTGGTAGTACACGTTCACCGCCTCGAAATACAGGTTGCCGCGCGTGAATTCGAATGCGGGGGTCGACTGCACGGGGCACGCGTTGTCGCGCGGCGCGTCGAAATCGACGCATGCCGCATACGGGCCCGACAATGAATAACGCGCACCCGACTGCGCGAGATCCTTCAGCGTCACGCGCACGCGCGCGGCGGTGAGTTGCGACGAATCGACGTCGTTGCTGTCCTTGTAGCCCGTGCTGCCGTAGCTGCTTTTGGTCGGCGACAGCGGGTCGGGCCGGAACACGAAGCCCGTGCCGTCGGTCGCGTAGAACGCCTTGTCCTCGGCGCGCAGCACTTCGCCGCTGCCCGAGTCGATCAGCAGTTCCCAGTCGCCTTTCGGGCCGTCGTTCGGGCGGCCGCGCACTTTCCACGCGGTATGCGTGCCGGCCTTGTCGACGAAGGCGACGAGCTGCGCATCCTGGTTCGTGAAGCCGCTCACGCCGAGATACGCGCGTGCGCGGTCGAGCGCCTGCTGCTGGTCGACGGCCTGCGCCTTGCCCGACTTCGCGACCACGCCGTTGATCGTGTTGCTCGCGACGTACAGGATGCGGCCGTCCTTCGCGACCGTCACCGCGATTTCGCTGCCGTACACGGGCAATCCGGCTGCCTGCTGCTGCAGGCGCACGACGGTGAACTCGGCGTCGCTGCGCTCCGACGTGACGACGAGGCTCGCGAGCGCGGTCGCGTCGAGCCCGAGTTGTGCGGCCTGCGACGCGACGAAGTCGCGCGCGGTGGCGGCGGGCGTCGCGGCGGCCTTCTTCGCGCGATAGGCGGGGTTGTACAGCGTGACGGCGACGCCGTCCGCGCGGAACTGTCCGGCGGCCGTATCCGACCTGGCGGCCGGCGGCGCGACGCCGCGTGTCAGGCTTTCGCGCAGGCTCGTTGCCTGCGGATTCGAGACTTTCGTATCGGCCGCGGTGCCGCCGACGATGCCGAAACCGAGCGCGAGACCCAGGGCGAGCGGCAGTGCTTTGCGTGATGTCTGCATACGTGATCCTCATCTCAACGGTTGGACACGCCCGCGCGTTCGTGGCGCGCAGGCACGACACGGCCCGCGCGCCGGCTCGATGGAGCCGGTGCGGCGAAGCGGTGTTGGGAGCGTCGACTGACTAAGGAAACCTAAATGTCAGGTCGAAAAGAAACCGGCGGGAGTAGCGGGTGAAACGCGGGAGGAGGCGCGCGCGAAGCGGCGAGCGAAGAATCGAACGGCAGGCAGGTGCGGCGACGGCGAATCGAGCATCGTCATGTCATACCCCTCGGATCGAATCGATATCGGTGGCAGCCTGCCGAGATGCGGCATGCATGTCGTTAGGCTGCCTATCTAACTTTTTTTGGTATGTTACAGAATATTTTCAACGACATTCCAGTTTATTTTCGATGACCTCTTCAGTCCGTCGATCAATCGCCGGCATTGTTCAGCGAGCGGCGGGAAACGTTGCCGAAACGCGCAATTCCGTGCTGGATTGTGCTTGAAACCTGTGACGATCAGCGCGTCGCGCGGCGGTCGCTGCGCGGGCTCAGGCCGAATCGCGCGCGATACGTGCGCGAGAAATGCGACGGCGATTCGAACCCGCACGCGACGCACACCGACGTGATGCTCATGTCGGTCTGCTGCAGCAGTTCACGCGCGCGGTCGAGTCGCAGGTTCAGGTAGAAATGCGTCGGCGTGTCGTTCAGCGTCGCGCTGAACAGCCGTTCGAGCTGGCGCCGCGTGATCGACACCTCCTGCGCGAGCGCATCGGAGCCGAGCGGGTTTTCCATGTGCCGCTGCATCGTGCCGATCACCTGGATCAGCTTGCGGTTGTGCACGCCGTAGCGCGCGGCGATCTCGAGCCGCTGGCTGTCCGAGCGCTGCCGGATCCGGCTGACCACGAACTGCTCGGAGATCGCCGCCGCGAGATCGGCACCGTGCCGCCGCCCGATCAGGTCGAGCATCATGTCGATCGACGCGGTGCCGCCCGCGCACGTGATGCGCCGGTCGTCGATCTCGAACAGCTCCTGCGTCGCGTTCAGGCCGGGGTAGCGTTCCCGGAACGCGGCCAGCGCTTCCCAGTGCAGCGTGAGCGTCTGCGATGCGTCGAACAGCCCGGCTTCCGCGAGCACGAAGCTGCCCGTGTCGATGCCGCCGAGCGTTGCACCATGACGGTGCTGGCGGCGCAGCCAGTCGCCGATCGCGCGCGTGTAGCACACGAGCGGATCGAAGCCGGCGACGACGAACACCGTATCGACCGTTTCGACCTCCGCGCACGCGGCTTCGGCGGCGACCGGAATGCCGTTGCTCGCGGCGACGGGCGCGCCGTCGGCGCTGATCACGTGCCAGCGATAGAGCTCCGTGCGAAAGCGGTTCGCGACGCGCAGCGGTTCGACCGCGGACATGAAGCCGAGCGCGGAAAAGCCAGGCAGCAGCAGGAAGTGGAAATCCTCGGGCATCGGGGCAGGCAATGGAATCCGGTGGTCGTCGCGTGTCGCGCGGGGCGGCGAACGGTCAGCCGGAGATTATCGCGGGTTTTGCGCGGCCTCAGCGCGTTTTTGCGCCGCGCGCGGAACGGCGCGCGGTGGTCGACGGCAACTCGCCGAACTGCGCCTTGTAGGCGTTCGCGAAATGCCCGAGGTGGATGAAGCCCCAGCGTGCGGCCGCGTCGCTGATCGGCAGGTCGGCCTGCCGCGTGTCGAGCAGCATCCGCCTCACTTGCGACAGGCGCAGCGATCGCACGTAATGCAACGGGCTGGTCTGCACGACCGACTGGAAACTGTTCTGCATCGTGCGCCGGCTCACGCGCAATTGCGTGCACAGGCTCAGCACGTCGACCGGTGCTTCGGGATGGTCGATCACGTAGTCGTGCACGCGGCGCACGATGTCGGCGCGGCATGCATGCGTGAGACGGTTCGACGGCTCGGGAATCCGGTACGTGAGGAGATCGACGAGCACGTTGCCGATAGCGCCGCACAGTTCGCGCTGCGCGCGTGCGTCGCGGAAGGTATCGGGTGCCGACAATACACGCTCGAGGTGCGTCGCGATCTGCACGCTCGCGCGCATCAGCACCGCGGTGGGCATGTCGACGACGCCGCGCCGCAACGTGGCTTCGTCGAGGCGGACGTCGGCCGCATCCTCGATCTGCTGCATCAGTTCGCCGTTGGCGACGACACCGATCAGCGACATGTCGTCGGGCGAGTGCAGCTCGAACGGGGTACCGCCGCGCGCCAGCACCATCGTGCCGCGTTCGATGCGCGTCCCGCCGAATGCGAACGCACCCGAGCCGGTGAGCGGCATGCCGAACACCGTCTGGTCGTGCGGCAATCTTCCGCGCTGGATGATGCGAACGTTGGCGGCTTCCTGGAACAGCTGCACGCTGTCCAGCACCGCATGCTTGACCGCGCTGCGATACGCGCCGGAGCCGATCTGGTCGTAGCGCTGGTTCCAGCCGCGCAGCGCCTCGGCATGCCGGTCCGCGTTGTCGAACCTCTCGTGAAACACGAACACAGCGCCTCCGGGTGCGTCGATCAGGACCGCGCAAGATTAAACCGGCCGCGCGGTCGGCGCAATAAGGGGCAGCGCTATTCCGGGCGTATCTGCCAGAGGGTCGGAAGCCTTCGGCCGGCGTGCCTTTCAGGCGGTTTTCCAATATCCCGAATCGGCACGCACGCGGTGCCGGTCCGGGTGCTGACCGGATTTATTGTCGAACTACAGTCGCCCCACGTTACGTGATTCCCCAACTGGAGGCGACATGAGGACAAGGCGACGAACCGCGGTGCTCGCGGCGACGCTGGCGTTCGCGGCGGCATGGGCCGGCGGCGCGAATGCGACGGAAAAACCGGAAGAACTGGTCGTGCAGAAGATGCCGCCCTGGCATTCGCACGAGGTCTATATCGTCGACATCTCGATGCCGTCGATGACCGACGGACGCATCTACGTGTACGACGCCGATGCGAAGAAACTGCTCGGCCAGATCGACGGCGGCTTCGGCCCGGGCCTCGCGATCTCGCCGGACCGCAAGACGAGCTTCGTCGCGACGACGTACTTCTCGCGCGGCTCGCACGGCACGCGCACCGACGTCGTCGAGATCACCGACAACACGACGCTCGATCATGCGGGCGAGATCGTGATTCCGGCGAAGCATGCGCAGCACGTGCCGTCGCCGTACAACACCGCGTTCAGCGCGGACGGCAAGCGGCTGTACGTCGCGAACATCACGCCGGCCGCATCGGTGACGGTGATCGACGCGGTCTCGAAGAAGGTGCTGTCGGAGATCGACACGGCGGCCTGCGTGCTCGCGTATCCGTCGGGCAACGACCGCTTCACGGCGCTGTGTGAAAGCGGCAAGGCGCTGACCGTCGCGCTCGACGCGAACGGCAAGGAAACGAAGCGCACGATGTCGGATGCGTTCATCGACGTCGACAAGGATCCGGCGTACGTGAACGCGTCGCGCTACAAGGGCGACTACCTGTTTACGACCTACGGCGGCAACGTGCGCAGCGCGGATTTCAGCGGCGACAAGCCCGTGTTCGGCAAGCCGTGGCCGCTGCTGACGGACGCCGAGCGCGCCGAAGGCTGGCGCCCGGGCGGCATGCAGCAGACGGCCGTGCAGGCGAAGCAGAACCGCTACTACGTGCTGATGCACAAGGGTACCGACGGCTCGCACAAGGACCCCG
Organism: Burkholderia sp. 572; assembly: GCF_040545135.1. NCBI lineage: Bacteria > Pseudomonadati > Pseudomonadota > Betaproteobacteria > Burkholderiales > Burkholderiaceae > Burkholderia > Burkholderia sp. 572. The sequence continues at coordinate 97,393 of NZ_JBEPLH010000020.1, forward strand.
GCACGCAGGTGTGGGTGGTCGACCTGAAGTCGAAGCAGCGTGTCGCGCGCTGGGATCTCGCGCAGCAGAAGATCGATCCTCTCGTGTCGATCCAGGTCAGCGAGGACGACAAGCCGCTGTTCTACGGGCTGACGGCGACCTCCGACCTCGTCGTGATGGATGCGCGCACGGGCAAGCTGCAGCACGTCGAGAAGCAGATCGGCAATACGTCGTCGCTGCTCGTCAACCCGTGAGGCCGCGATGACGCTCGATCCCGTACTTGCCACCAGCGCGCAGGCCGGCGCTGCCGTCGTCGTGCTGCTCGGCGCCTTCGCGAAGATGCGCCGGCCCGCCGCGTTCAGCCAGGCACTCGCCGGCTACCGGCTGCTGCCCGACGCGCTGACCGCGCCCGTCGCGTTCGCGATTCCGTCCGCAGAAGCCGTCGGCGCGGCGGCACTGCTGTTTCCCGATACGCGCACGGCCGGCGCGATCGGCCTGATCGCGCTGCTCGTCGCCTTCGCGGCGGCGATCGCGATCAATCTCCTGCGCGGCCACACCGACATCGACTGCGGCTGTTCCGGCTTCGCGGCCGCGCGAGCGGATGCGCCGCGCGGCATCGGCTGGCTGCACGTCGGTCGCGCGCTGCTGCTCGCCGCGCTGGCCGCGACCGCGCTCGTCGAGCCGGGCGCGCGCGCGGTCGTGTGGTTCGACTACCTGACGCTGTTCTTCTCCGTGCTGCTGATCGTCTGCGCGCTGCTCACCGTCGACGTGCTGCTCGTCAACGTACCGCGCCTTTCCCACCTGAGGAATTCATGATGCAAACCGCTCTCACCGTTTCCACCGCCCTGCTGTGGGTGGCCGTCCTCGCGCTCGGCGCGATCTGTCTCGCGCTCGTGCGCCAGATCGGCATCCTGTACGAACGCATCATGCCGGCCGGTGCATTGATGATCGACAAGGGGCCGGCGGTCGGCGCGATCGCGCCGGCGTTCGAACTGACCGACATTCGCGGCTCGCAGGTGAAGGTCGGCGGCATCGATGCGTCGGGCAAGGCGACGCTGCTGTTCTTCCTGTCGCCGACGTGCCCCGTCTGCAAGAAGCTGTTGCCGCTGCTGCCGTCGCTGCAGGCGAGCGAATCGACGCCGGTGAACATCGTGCTCGCGAGCGACGGCGATATCGACGAACACACGCGCTTCGCGCGCAAGCATGACCTCGGGCGTTTCCCGTACGTGCTGTCGCAGGAGCTCGGCCTCGCGTACCAGATCGGCAAGCTGCCGTATGCGGTGCTGCTCGACGAAACCGGCACGGTGCGTGCGAAGGGCCTCGTCAATACGCGCGAGCATCTCGAGAGCCTGTTCGAAGCGAAGGAGCGCGGCGTCGCATCGCTGCAGCAGTTCGTGCACGGCGATCACAGCCACGACGCGCACGCGCAGCACGCATGACCGGCCGACCCTCTTTCAACGTCAAGGGAGAACAACGACATGGGCCTGTTTGATTCATGGTTCGAGCGGTCGGCGCGCGGCGTCGCGCAGCACAGTTCGCGGCGCAGCGCGATGGCGAAGCTCGGCAAGGTGCTGGTGGGATCGGCGATGCTGCCGCTGCTGCCCGTCGATCGCACCGCGTATGCGGCCGATGCGGCGTCGGGCGCATCCGGTGCCGCCGCCTCGGGAGCGAGCGACGACCCGATGAGCTGCGACTACTGGAAATACTGCGCGATCGACGGCTGGCTGTGCAGTTGCTGCGGCGGCACGTCGAGCAGTTGCCCGCCGGGCACGACGCCTTCGCCGATCACGTGGATCGGCACCTGCCGCAATCCGCACGACGGTTCGGACTACATCGTGTCGTACAACGATTGCTGCGGCAAGACGTCGTGCGGCAAGTGCTTCTGCAACCGCAACGAGCGCGAGAAGCCGCTGTACAAGCTGTCGTTGAACAACGACATCAACTGGTGCATGGCGAACGGCAATTCGAATTACCACTGTTCGGTTTCGGTTCTGTTGGGGGCAGCGAAGCAATGAAAGTGACGCAAGCAGGAAAGATCGCAGTCGCGTGCATGACGGCCGTGGCAGCCTTCGCGTTGCCGGGCGCCGCCCGCGCGCAGGACGCCGTGCATTACCCGGCCGGCAAGAGCCTGTTCGACGCGCAGTGCGCGGTGTGCCACCAGGCGGGCGGGAAAGGGCAGGACGGCCTCGCGCCGCCGCTGACCGAGTATCCGGGCAAGTATGCGACGGCCGAGGCGGGGCGTGCGCAGCTGGTCGCGACACTGCTGCACGGGATGTTCGGCGAGATCAAGGTGCACGACAAGCGTTACAACTTCAAGATGCCGTCGTTTGCGAGCGCCAGCGACGACGACATCGCGCACGTGCTCAACTACGTCGTGTTCGATCTCAACGCGCAGCACGGCGATGCGAAGCCGTTCACGGCGGCCGACATCCGCGCGGCGCGCGCGAAGGCGATGGACGGCACGGCCGTTCATGCGCAACGCGACGTCGTCATCAAGGGGCTCGGCCTGTGAAGGTTGCCCGTGCATCCCGCGTTTGCGACGTCGCGCCGCGCGCGCGGTGCGCGGCGGCTTCATGGCTCGGCAACCTGTCGCGCCACCTGTCGTCGCTGCTGATACTTGCCGGGGCGGTCGTCGGCCTGACGGCAGCACCCGCGTATGCGGAAGGCGCGGCCGACGCGGCGCTCGCGCGGCAGCACTGGGTGCTCAACTGCATGGGCTGCCACACGGCCACCGGCGGCGGTATCGCCGGCAAGGTGCCGCCGCTCGCGAACTCGCTCGGCTATTTCACGCATCTGCCGGCCGGGCGCGAGTACGTGATGCGCGTGCCCGGCGCATCGAACTCGGCACTGTCGGACCAGGACCTGGCCGACGTGCTCAACTGGGTACTCACGACCATGAACCGCGACGCGCTGCCGCGCGACTTCAAGCCCTATACGGCCGCCGAAGTCGCCGCGCACCGCCGTCCTGCCTATTCCGACGTCGCGACCGTGCGCGCCGGCCTCGTTCGCGCGTTGCAGGCACGCGGGGTCGACGGCGTCGTGGATCGCTACTGACCGACCCATTCAGGAAATCGAGGAAGAACGAAGATGGAGACAAACCAGAACTTTCCGCTGCTCGACGCCACGCGCGCGTTTCTCGCGAAGCCGAAGAAGATGCTGATCGGCGCCGAGTGGAGCGACGCTGCGTCGGGCCGCCGGCTCGACGTCGTGAATCCGGCCGACGGCACCGTGCTCGCGCGTGTGCCCGAAGCGGACGAGCACGATGTGCAACGGGCCGTCGCGGCCGCGCGGCGCGCATTCGATGCGGGGCCGTGGCGTACCGCGAAGACCACCGACCGCGAGCATCTGCTGCTGGCGCTCGCCGACCTGATCGAAGCGAATGCGCGCGAGCTGGCCGAGATCGAGTCGCTCGACAACGGCAAGCCCGTGATGGTGGCGCAGGGGCTCGATGTCGCGATGGCCGCGCAGTGCTTCCGCTACATGGCCGGCTGGGCGACGAAGATCGAAGGCAGCGTGATCGACGCGGGCATGCCGTACATGCCCGACAGCGAGATCTTCACCTACACGCGCAAGGAGCCGGTCGGTGTGGTCGGCGCGATCATTCCGTGGAATTTCCCGCTGCTGATGGCGGCGTGGAAGCTCGCGCCCGCGCTGGCCACGGGCTGCACCGTGGTGTTGAAACTCGCGGAAGATACGCCGCTGAGTGCGTTGCGCCTGGGCGAGCTGATCCAGGCGGCCGGTTTCCCGGACGGCGTCGTCAATATCGTCACCGGCTACGGTCATACGGCCGGCGCCGCGCTGTCGCGCGATCCGCGCATCGACAAGATCGCGTTCACGGGCTCGACGCAGACGGGCAAGACGATCGGCCACGCGGCGCTCGACAACATGACGCGGATGTCGCTGGAACTCGGCGGCAAGTCGCCGGTGATCGTGCTGCCCGACGTCGATCCGGACAAGGCCGCACTGGGTGTGGCGAACGCGATCTTCTTCAACCAGGGGCAGGTGTGCACAGCCGGGTCGCGCGCGTACATCCACGCGAAGGTGTTCGACGACGTGATCGGGCGTGTCGCGAAGATCGCCTCGAGCCTGAAGATCGGCCCGGGGATGGATCCGTCGACGCAGATCGGCCCGCTCGTCTCGGCGAAGCAGCGCGAGCGCGTGTGCGGTTATATCGATTCGGGATTCGGCGAGGGCGCGCGCGCCGCGGCGGGCGGCCGCGCGATCGAGGGCCCGGGCTTCTTCGTCGAGCCGACCGTGCTGGTCGATACGACGCAGGCGATGCGCGTCGTGCGCGAGGAGATCTTCGGGCCGGTGCTCGTCGCGATGCCGTTCGACGACGTCGACACGGCCGTGCAGCTCGCCAACGACACGCCGTACGGCCTCGGCGCGAGCATCTGGTCGAACGACCTTTCCGCGATTCACAAGCTGATCCCGCGCATCGCCGCGGGCACGGTGTGGGTCAACTGCCACTCGCTGCTCGACAACGCGATGCCGTTCGGCGGGATGAAGCAGTCGGGTTTCGGCCGCGAACTCGGTCGCGCGGTGATCGACCAGTACACGGAAAGCAAGTCGGTGATGATGAACTACGCATGAGCGTAGCGGCGGGTGCGTGCGTTGCCGCCATGTCGGCCGCGCGCGCATGCCGCAGGCGGGCCCATCCGGATCGCGGCATCGCGGCCGGGCGCCGGCGGCGGGCTGCAGTCACGCACCGATCCCGTTCGGCGCAGGCGCGCTCGACCTGAGGCATCCGCTCGATGCGGCGCCAGGCGGTGCGCAAGGCCAGCCGGCCGGGTCGAAGCACGACATCCGAGCGCACGCGCGAACGCCACGAACGCCACGAACGCATCACGCACGAACCAGCACCACGCCGAGAATGAGACACGCCGCGCCGGCCAGGCGGATCGGGCTGGCCGAATGCTGCTGGATGCCGAGCACACCGAAATGGTCGAACACGAGCGCGCCGGTCATCTGCCCGACGACGATCAGCGCGAGCGTCGTCGCGGCGCCTAGTCGCGGCACCATCAGGATCGCGATGCCGACGAACACCGCGCCGAAGAATCCGCCGGTCCAGCTGAACCACGACCCCGCATCGGCGACGGTGCCGCTCAGGCGAGGATGCGGGGACAGGAGCGCGACGGCGAGCATCGCGGCCAGGCCGACGAGGTAGCTGACCGACCCGGCCCACCACGGCGAGCCGAGCTGCGCGCGGAGGTTGGCGTTGAGCACCTGTTGCAACGCCACGCTGATGCCGGCGGCGACGGCCAGCAGATACGACAGGAGAGTAGTCACGAAGAGGGCGGCTCCGGCGATGTGGCCGCGACGGCGGTTCCGGCACGGCAGGCTTCCATTCTGGGAAGCGCGACGGTATAACGCAAATATCAAATCGGGCGCTTATCCATCTCGTTTCGGCATGCCATCCCTGAAGCAAATTCAGTACTTCCTGACCGTGGCCGATCTCGGCGGCTTCACGCCGGCCGCGAGCGCGCTCCATGTCGCGCAGTCGGCGCTGAGCCGGCAGATCGGTCAACTGGAAGACGAACTGGGGTTCCCGCTGTTCGACCGGGAGCCGAGGGGCGTGCGGCTCACGGCGGCCGGCGCGATCTATCGCGATCGTGTCGCGTCGATTCCGGCGACCCTGGCTGCCGCGGCCGAGGAGGGCGCACGGTTGTCGCGCGGTGAGGGGGGCGTATTGCGGCTCCTGCATTCGAGCACCGTTCCCGTCGGCAGCCTGATGCCGGTGCTCGAGCGTTTCATGGGCGCGTGCCCGGGTGCGCGGATCGATCTCGACCGCGCGTCGTCCGAGGATCAGGTGCTGGAGATCGCGAACGGCAACGCCGATATCGGGATCGTTCGTGTGCCGGTGCTGCGCCGCGATCCGCGCGTCCGTTTCGTCGAGCTCGCGGCCGAGCGCTTGTGCGTGGCGGTGCCGGCCGATCACCCGCCGGCGGGCCGCCGGCGCACCGCGATCTCGCGGCTGCGGCACGAGCCGTTCGTATCGGCCGTGCATCGGGAGCGGGGCGGGCTGGCGCGCGTCGTGATCGACCTTTGCCTGAAACGGGGATTCGTGCCCGCGACCGCCCGGATCGTGTCGCCGAAGACGTCGATGCTGAATCTCGTCGCGGCCGGGCAGGGCGTGGCGATCGTGCCGGAACGGATGGCGAGCCTCGGCATCGAGGGAGTCGTCTTCGTGCCGATCTCGGATGACGACGCAAAATCGGCGTGCGCGCTGGTGCTGCCGGTCGAGCCGACGGCGCTGGCGGACGCGTTCGTGCGCGTGATCGCAGCGGGAAGCACACGGGACGATGCCTGAAGGGCATCCCGTGCGTCATCCCGCCGGATAAAAAAAACGCCAACCCGTCGAAACGGGCTGGCGTCGTGCTTCCGGTATGGCGACGATCAGAACTGGTTCATCGTGTTGTCCTTGCCTGCCGCCTTCAGCGCTGCTTCGCCGCTGAAGTATTCCTTGTGGTCGTCGCCGATGTCCGAGCCGGACATGTTCTGGTGCTTCACGCAGGCGATGCCCTGACGGATTTCCTTGCGCTGCACGCCGGCCACGTAGCCCAGCATGCCCTGGTCGCCGAAGTATTCCTTGGCCAGGTTGTCGGTCGACAGCGCGGCGGTGTGGTATGTCGGCAGCGTGATCAGGTGGTGGAAGATACCTGCTTCGCGCGATGCGTCCGCCTGGAACGTGCGGATCTTCTCGTCGGCCAGCGTGGCCAGTTCCGTCTCGTCGTACTCCACGCTCATCAGCTGCGCACGGTCGTATGCCGACACGTCCTTGCCTGCCGCCTTCATCGCGTCGTACGCCTGCTGACGGAAGTTCAGCGTCCAGTTGAACGACGGGCTGTTGTTGTACACCAGCTTCGCGTTCGGGATGACCTTGCGGATCTCGCTGACCATGCCGCCGATCTGCGCGATATGCGGTTTTTCGGTTTCGATCCACAGCAGGTCGGCGCCGTTCTGCAGCGACGTGATGCAGTCGAGCACGCAGCGCGCTTCGCCCGTGCCGGCGCGGAACTGGAACAGGTTGCTCGGCAGGCGCTTCGGACGCAGCAGCTTGCCGTCGCGCTTGATGACCACGTCACCGTTGCCCAGCTGGTCGGCCGACAGTTCTTCGCAGTCGAGGAACGCGTTGTACTGGTCGCCCAGGTCGCCCGGCGTGTTGGTCACGGCGATCTGCTTGGTCAGGCCGGCGCCCAGCGAGTCGGTACGGGCCACGATGATGCCGTCGTCCACGCCCAGTTCCAGGAACGCGTAGCGGATCGCGCGGATCTTGGCCAGGAAGTCCTCGTGCGGCACGGTGACCTTGCCGTCCTGGTGGCCGCACTGCTTCTCGTCGGACACCTGGTTTTCGATCTGGATACAGCATGCGCCCGCTTCGATGAACTGCTTGGCCAGCAGGTACGTGGCTTCCGCGTTGCCGAAACCGGCGTCGATGTCGGCGATGATCGGCACGACGTGCGTGACGTGGTTGTCGATCTTGTCCTGGATCGCGGCCTTCGCGGCAGCGTCCTTGGCGGCATCGAGTTCGCGGAACAGGCCGCCCAGTTCACGGGCGTCGGCCTGGCGCAGGAACGTGTAGAGCTCGCGAATCAGCGCGCTGACCGAGGTCTTTTCGTGCATCGACTGGTCCGGCAGCGGGCCGAACTCGGAGCGCAGCGCGGCGACCATCCAGCCGGACAGGTACAGGTAGCGGCGTTCGGTGCTGTTGAAGTGCTTCTTGATGGAGATCATCTTCTGCTGGCCGATGAAGCCGTGCCAGCAACCCAGCGACTGCGTGTACTTGGACGGGTCGGCGTCGTAGGCGGCCATGTCGGCACGCATGATCTTCGCGGTGTACTTGGCGATGTCCAGGCCCGTCTTGAACTTGTTCTGGGCACGCATGCGGGCGGCGTACTCGGGGCTGATCGCATTCCACGCGCTGCCGTGGTTTTCCTTCAAACCGGCAACTGCCTTGATGTCGTCTTGATACTGGGCCATGTCAATCTCCTGGGAGCAAAGCGCGTTTGAGTAACTGGTTGAGCGTGCCCGCTACGTCTGTCGCAGCGAACTGCATGGGATAAATAGTAACGCCGCCCGTTGAGCTTTTGGTGATGTCTTATATAAGACATAAGACATTATTTTTTGTTGTTTTTCAATGAGTTACGTTGCTGTTTTTGCGATGCAAAACAAGTTTTCAAGCGGCGAAAACGCGGCGGCGCGGGAAATCGGCGTGGATTCCGCAATACGAAACGCGCTTTCGGCTGCTGGAGGCCGGGCCAGCTTCACATGCGTCCGTGACATCCGTTCGTCGGTGCGGCGTGCGCGTGCCGCGCCAGAAGCCGCACCGGCGCTCCGTTTCGTCCTGGCGGAGCCCTGAGCGGCGCGCCGCATGTGGACAAGCTGAATTCCCCCGCAATACGCGCAAGAACCCCGTCCAACAAGCCTTTCAAGAAACCTAGTGGTTTCCACTCATAGTCGCAAACAGTCAAGAACAGGTCGCCGCCGGTCTTCTCGCGACCAATATGGCTCGTTACTTTTACTCCCACGATGCAGGTCGGCGCACACCCCGCGCACCGGCTGCCACGAGTCCAACAGGGAGGAACCGAACCATGAAGTCGACGAAGATTGCCGCGCTTGCCGCGGCCGTGCTGGCGACCGGCGCGTTCACGCATGAGGCATGGGCCGAAACGGATGCCGCGACCTGCCGCACCGTGCGTTTCGCGGATATCGGCTGGACCGACATCACGTCGACCACGGCGCTCGCGTCGACCGTGTTCGAGGCGCTCGGCTACAAGCCGACCACGACGATCGCGTCGGTGCCGATCTCGTTCGCCGGCCTGAAGAGCAAGCAGCTCGACGTGTCGCTCGGCTACTGGTGGCCCGTGCAGCAGAAGCAGCTCCAGCCGTTCCTCGACAGCAAGTCGATCAACGTCGTCGAACCGCCGAACCTGTCCGGCGCGAAGGCGACGCTCGCGGTGCCGAGTTATGAATACCAGGCCGGCCTGAAGACCTTCGAGGACATCGCGAAGCACCGTGCGGAACTCGACGGCAAGATCTACGGGATCGAGCCGGGCAGCAGCGCGAACGCGACGATCCAGAAGATGATCGACACGAACCAGTACGGGCTCGGCGGCTTCAAGCTCGTCGAATCGAGCGAGGCCGGGATGCTGGTGACGGTCGAGCGCGCGATCCGCGAGAAGAAGTGGGTCGTGTTCCTCGGCTGGGAACCGCATCCGATGAACATCCAGCTGAGCATGAACTACCTGTCCGGCGGCGACGCGGCGTTCGGCCCGAACTACGGCGAAGCGCGCGTGTACACGCTGACGGCGCCCGACTTCATCGCGCGCTGCCCGAACGCGGGCAAGCTCGTCACGAACCTGCGCTTCTCGACGCAGCTCGAGAACCAGCTGATGCAGTCGGTGATGAACAAGACGAAGCCGGCCGAAGCCGCGAAGGCGTACCTGAAGAAGAACCCGCAGGTGCTCGATCCGTGGCTCGCGGGCGTCAAGACGTTCGACGGCAAGGACGGGCTGCCGGCCGTGAAGGCGTATCTCGGCCTGTGACGGCCCGCGCGCCCTGACGAAACACCCGCAATGCGACACAACCCGAGTCAAGCGAGGCAACCAGCATGAACCATGAAGTCATCATCACCTGCGCCGTCACCGGCGCGGGCGATACGGTCGGCAAGCATCCGGCGATTCCGGTCACGCCGAAGGAGATCGCGGCCGCCGCGATCGAGGCCGCGAAGGCCGGCGCGACCGTTGCGCACTGCCACGTGCGCGATCCGCAGACGGGGCGCGGCAGCCGCGACCCGAACCTGTACCGCGAAGTGGTCGACCGCATCCGCTCGGCCGACGTCGACGTGATCATCAACCTGACGGCCGGCATGGGCGGCGATCTCGAGATCGGCCCGGGCGAGGACCCGATGCGTTTCGGCAAGGGCACCGACCTGGTCGGCGGCCTCACGCGCCTCGCGCATGTCGAGGAGCTGCTGCCCGAAATCTGCACGCTCGACTGCGGCACGCTGAATTTCGGCGACGGCGACTACATCTACGTGTCGACGCCCGCGCAATTGCGCGCCGGCGCGAAGCGCATCCAGGAACTCGGCGTGAAGCCGGAGCTGGAAATCTTCGACACGGGCCATCTGTGGTTCGCGAAGCAGTTGCTGAAGGAAGGGCTGCTCGACGATCCGCCGCTGTTCCAGCTGTGCCTCGGCATTCCATGGGGCGCGCCGGCCGATACGGGCACGATGAAGGCGATGGTCGACAACCTGCCGCCGGGTGCGCACTGGGCGGGCTTCGGGATCGGCCGCATGCAGATGCCGATGGTCGCGCAGGCGATGCTGCTCGGCGGCCACGTGCGCGTCGGCCTCGAAGACAACATCTGGCTCGATCGCGGCGTGCATGCGACCAACGGCACGCTCGTCGAGCGCGCGCGAGAGATCGTCGAACGGCTCGGCGGCCGGGTGCTGACGCCGGCCGAAGGCCGCCGCAAGCTCGGCTTGCCCGCACGGGGCGAGCGTCTGCTCGAACGCCGAGCGGTCGCCGAGTTCGCGTGAGCGGTTGCGCCGACTGACCGACATGACGCGGCGGCACGCCCAGCGCGGCCGCCCACCGATTTCCCCTGATTTGAAGGATGCGTTGACATGGCTGTGAAGACCGACATCAAGACGTTCGCCGCCATCGGCACCGGCGTGATCGGCAGCGGATGGATTTCCCGCGCGCTCGCGCATGGTCTCGACGTGGTCGTCTGGGACCCCGCGCCGGGCGCGGAGGAACGGCTGCGCGCGAACGTCGCGAATGCGTGGCCCGCGCTCGAGCGCGTCGGCCTCGCGCCCGGCGCCGATCCCGCGCGGCTGCGTTTCGTGGAGACGATCGAAGCGTGCGTCGCCGATGCCGATTTCATCCAGGAAAGCGCGCCCGAGCGCGAGGCGCTGAAGCTCGAACTGCACGAGCAGATCAGCCGCGCGGCGAAACCCGACGCGATCATCGCGTCGTCGACGTCCGGGCTGCTTCCGACGGATTTCTACGCGCGGGCGACGCATCCGGAGCGCTGCGTGGTCGGCCACCCGTTCAATCCCGTCTACCTGCTGCCGCTCGTCGAGGTGCTCGGCGGCGCGCGCACGTCGCCGGAAGCGGTCGAAGGCGCGATGGAGATCTATCGCAAGCTCGGCATGCGGCCGTTGCACGTGCGAAAGGAAGTGCCGGGCTTCATCGCGGACCGGCTGCTCGAGGCGTTGTGGCGCGAGGCGCTGCACCTCGTCAACGAAGGCGTCGCGACGACCGGCGAGATCGACGACGCGATCCGCTTCGGCGCGGGCATCCGCTGGTCGTTCATGGGCACCTTCCTGACCTACACGCTCGCCGGCGGCGACGCGGGCATGCGACACTTCATGCAGCAGTTCGGCCCCGCGCTCGAACTGCCGTGGACGAAGCTGGTCGCGCCCACGCTCACCGATGCGCTGATCGACAGCGTCGTCGAAGGCACGACCGAACAGCAGGGCACGCGCAGCATCAAGGAACTCGAACGCTATCGCGACGAGTGCATCACCGAGGTGCTGAAGTCGATCGCCGCGGTGAAGGCGCGGCACGGGATGCGATTCGAGGACTAAGGGACTAAAGGACTGAAGGCGATGACCGGCGATACCCCGCTGACGATATACCGCGACGTGGTGCGGCCCGAATGGGTCGACTACAACGGCCACCTGCGCGATGCGTTCTACCTGCTGATCTTCAGCTTCGCGACCGATGCGCTGCTGGATCGCATCGGCCTCGACGACGCCGCGCGTCGCGAGCGGGGCCGCTCGGTCTACACGCTCGAAGCGCACGTGAACTACCTGCACGAGATCAAGGAGGGCACGCAGGTGCGTGTCGATGCGCGCGTGCTGGCGCATGACGCGAAGCGGCTGCACCTGTATCTCGAGCTGTTCGCGGACGGGCACGACGACGCGGTATCGGCGAGCGAGCAGATGCTGCTGCACGTCGATACGCGCGACGGCGCGAAATCGGCGCCGTTCGACGACGACGTGGCCGCACGCGTGGCCGGGCTGCATGCATTGCAGCGCGATTGCGCGGCACCCGCGTATGCGGGCCGCGTGATCGCGCTGCCGCCGCGCCGATAGCGGGCGCGAACCTTCAAGCGCGGAGCGCACACGATGCTCGAACCGGAAATCGCGGCGTTCGTCGCTGCCGTCGACGCGTGGTATCCGGCCGACGCGGCCGTACGCTCGCCCGTCGAGCAGCGCCGCCTCTACGACCGCTTCGCGGCCGAGTGGACGCCGGCCGCGCCGCCGGCCGGCATCGTGCAGCAGGACGCCGTCTGGCAGGCGCCCGACGGCCGCGCGATCGCGCTGCGGCGCTACACGTCCGCGCAGGGCGCGCCGCGTGGCACGGTGCTGTTCTTTCATGGCGGCGGCTTCGTCGTCGGCTCGCTCGACAGTCATGCGCTGATCACCGCGCAACTGGCGGCCGATACGGGGCTCGACGTGATCGCGGTCGACTACCGGCTGGCGCCCGAGCATCGCGCGCCGGCCGCGCTCGAAGATTGCCTGGCCGTCACGCGCGCCGCACGCGACGCGCGCTGGCCGTTCGGGCCGTGCGCGCATCCGCTGACGCTCGCGGGCGACAGCGCGGGCGGCATGCTCGCGGCGGCCGTGGCCACCGCGTTGCGCGATGCGGGCGAAAGCGGTGTCGACGGCATCGCGCTCGTCTATCCGATGCTCGGGTTCGAACCGCAATCGCCCGCGCGCGAAACGGAAGCGCACGCGCCGATGCTGACGCTCGACGACGTCCATCGCTATCGCGCGCTGTACTGGAACGGCGGCCTGTCCGATGCGCTGGGAGACGGCAATCCGCTGTTGCGCGCGTCGGTGCCGCTCGCGGCTGCGCGTTTCGACGGCCTGCCGCCCGTCCTCGCGATCGGCGCCGAACACGATCCGCTGCGCGACGATGCGCGCGTGTACGTCGAACGGATTCGCGCGGCCGGCGGTGCCGCGCACTACTGGATGGGAGAGGGGCTGGTGCACGGCTGCTGGCGCGCGCTCGGAACGAGCCCGCAGGCGGCGCGGATGCACCGGACGGTCGGCGGGTTTCTGCTCGCACCACACGCGTAGCGGGCGTTTCCGGGAGGAAACGATGCAGGCAGCGCAACACCGTATCGAGGACTGGCGGACGTTTTCGGTCGACGCGACCATTGCAGCGGTCGCGATTGGCGACTCAGCGGTGGACGTCGAGTGGAGCGACACGCGACGATCGCCGTTTCATTTCGACTGGCTGCGCGACAACTGCGCGTGCTCCGCATGCGTGCATGCCGTCACGCGTGAACAGGTATTCGAGATCGCCGACGCGCGCGAGGATCTCGCCGCGCGCGCGGTGCACATCGAAGCCGACGGCGCGCTGCATGTCGAGTGGAACGACGGACATCGCAGCGCGTGGTCGCCGGGATGGTTGCGCGCGCATGCGTACGACGACGCGTCGCGCGCCGAGCGCCAGGCCGCGCACGGGCGGCACGTGTGGGCCGGCGACGATGCGACGGCCATCGGCGTGTTCGCGTGGCGCGACGTGATGGAGGACGACGGTGCATTGCTCGCGTGGCTCGCCGCGTTGCAGCGCACCGGGCTGACGCTTGTCGAAGGCGTGCCGGCCGAGCGTGGCCGCGTCGACGAGATCGCGCGCCGCATCGGCCTGATCCGCGAGAGCAATTTCGGTGTGCTGTTCGACGTCGAATCGAAGCCGCGCCCGGACAGCAATGCGTATACGTCGCTGAACCTGCCGCCGCATACCGATCTGCCGACCCGCGAGCTGCAGCCGGGCGTGCAGTTCCTGCATTGCCTGGCGAACGATGCGACCGGCGGCGACAGCGTGTTCCTCGACGGCTTCGCGCTGGCGGATGCGCTGCGGCGCGAGCATCCGGCCGATTTCGAGCAACTCGCGTCGACGCCGTTCGAGTTCTGGAACAAGAGTGCGAACAGCGACTATCGCTGCTCGGCGCCGGTGATCGGGCTCGATGCACGCGGCAACGTGACCGAGGTGCGCGTCGCGAACTTCCTGCGCGGGCCGCTCGATGCGCCGGCCGGCTCGGTCGCGGCCGTCTATCGCGCGTACCGGCGGTTCCTCGCGCTTGCGCGCGAGCCGCGCTTTCGCGTGCAGCGCCGGCTGCGGGCGGGCGACATGTGGGCGTTCGACAACCGGCGCGTGCTGCATGCGCGCACCGAGTTCGATCCGTCGACCGGCCGCCGGCATCTGCAGGGCTGCTACGTCGATCGCGACGAATTGCTGTCGCGGTGGCGCGTGCTGTCGCGTTCGGCGCCCGCCGCGGCTGCACCGCACTGACGGGCAAGCGCGGCTTCATCCTGCCTGCACACCTGCCGCGCGGGATGAAAAAGCGCCCGGACGCGAGGCGCCCGGGCGAAGCCACCCGCTGCCGGGCGGCGGAGGTATGCGTTTCATAAAAATGGACGAGCCCCGCAAGGGGGCTCGTCCTGATGTTTCTTCATCGCGCTGCGCGCGGCGCCCGTCGGGGGCGCATCGGCTTACTGGCCGAAGAAGATCGAGTCGCGAGCGTTCGACGACGTTGCGGCCGGGGCGCCCGAGTGGACGGCCGGAGCCGGTTGCGCGCCGTAGCCGCTGGTGTCGGCACCATGAACACGCGCTTCGGCGCTCTGGATGTCGTTCGGGTAGTACGGGCTCGACAGGCCCGGCTTGTAGCCGGCTTTTTCGAGCTGAACCAGTTCGTTCTTCACTTGCGCGCGGGTCACGGTGCTTTGGGCGAATGCGCCGAACGAAGCGGACAGGGCGGCAGCGGCAACGACTGCGGAAACGAGCGATTTCATGATGACCTCCGGTGTTTTATTGAGTTCGCTCTTGACACCATGTCTTAAGCGATTGATCGAATCTTAGTCATCGGAAGGTTCAGGGTAAACGCTGATTTTGACGATAGATTGTTTCCTGGGCAGTAACAGTGGCGCGCCGACTCAGGCTTTCAACGGGCTTTCTTATCGGTTGGTGCAACAAGTATGAAGAATGTTGCGGAGGCCGACACGCCTTTCAGCGCGCCTCGGCCGCCGTGTCGAACGGCCGGCCCGGCGAACGTCCGGCCGGCGCGCCCGAGCTGAGGAAGCGCACGCCCGTCGCGGCTTCCGAGGCCTCCCACAGCAACGCCGCCGATCCCGCGTCGCGGGCCGCGCGTGGCACGCTCGCGGGCGCCGGCAGCCCGCGCGACTCGAACCAGCCGGACGGCCCGATATACGCGCCGCCCGCGAGATCGGGCGCGGTCGCCGCATGAATCGCGGGCAGCGCCCCCTGGTCGGCCGGCTGCGCGAGATAACGGTTCGCGGCCCGCATCAGCGCGGCGCGCGCGGGCGAGCTGTCCATCGCCGGGCCCGCGAACTGCAGGTTGGTTGCCGCGTAGCCCGGGTGCGCGGCCACGCTGATCCCGGCGAACGCCGCGCGCTCGAAACGGCGCTGAAGTTCGATCGCGAACACGAGGTTCGCGAGCTTGCTGTCGCAATAGGCGAGATAACGGTTGTAGCGGCGCTCGGCGCGCAGGTCGTCGACGCGGATCCGGCCGCCGCGGTTGAGGCCGCTCGACATCGTCACGACCCGCGGCCGGCGCGCCGCGCGCAGCGCGGGCAGCAGATGGCCGGTCAGCGCGAAATGGCCGAGGTGGTTGGTGCCGAACTGCATCTCGAAGCCGTCGCGCGTATGGCGCAGCGGCAGGAACATCACGCCGGCGTTGTTGCAGAGGATATCGACGCGGCCATGGCGTTCGGCCACATCGGCCGCGAAGCGTGCGATCGAGGCGAGATCGGCGAGGTCGAGCGCGTCGGCTTCGACGCGGGCATCGGGATGGAGCCGGCGGATCGCATCGGCGGCCTGCGCGGCGCGGGCCGCGTCGCGGCAACCCATCACGACGGTCGCGCCTTTCGCGGCCAGCGTTTCCGCGAGTTGCCAGCCGAGCCCGCTGTTGGCACCGGTCACGACCGCGACCTTGCCGCCCTGCGCCGGGACGTGGCGCGCGCTCCATGCATGCATGTCTGCCTCCATCGGCGCGACCGGGTGGCCGCGGCACGTAATCGTTACATCGAGTGGTGTAACGATAGTGCGCGTGGTCGTGGCAGGCAAGCAGGGGAATTAGACCGGCGCTTCTAGGGCTCGCGCATCGTCGTGCGGCACCGCGTGCCGCGATGCGCGGCCGGCAGGATTTACCTGCCGCCGGCCAGCGCGAGCACTTCGGCGGCGGAGATCATCGCCGCCGCGTTCGCGGGCGCCGGGCGTTCGGCCGGGCGGAAGACTTCGTCGCCGCGCTGGATGACCTGGCGCGACAGCGCGCACGTGCCGGTGCGTTGCGCGAAGCGGCGGCGCCAGCGCTGTTCACCGTAGTGACAGCGGCCGGGCTCGACCCAGCGGACGACGAGCAGCGTATCGGAACGTTCGAGGATTTCGACGTGGACGTCGGCGGGATCGAGCACAGGCAGGGATTTGGAGGCCTTCATTTTGCCGTTTCCTAAAGCTCGTGCGGTTCGTCCGTGGCAGTGGATGTCACTACCCGATGGCGAATCCGTAGCGGTTTCCATGAGTGGTGCGCTAAATGTAAGCGTCTGTGACCGGAAAAAACATCCTGTCTGGCTCAAATTACCTTTTGCCGATTTAGAAACAATCCACGCTTATTTTCTTGGGAAAACCACAGACAAAAACGCCCCGGACATGAAGTCCGGGGCGGGAAATCGGCCTGCGCGCCGTGTCTGCTCGCCCAGTCACGGAGCCCATCGCCGGGGGACGGAGGTGCCCGCAGGGATCGAACGCGGGCGGGGTGGCGATGGACCGGTAGCGCAGTCCGGTACGTCATGATGGCGCGTGCATCCCGTTGAGACCCTGACGCGAACATGACTTTTTCGCCAGTTTGGCGTGGCGCCGCGCCGGGCATGCGTGAACAAACGGCTGGATGGCCCGCCGGTATTGGGAGTGCGCGGATCCCGGGACGGGCTCCCGCGTGCCATCGAATGCCGAATTCTTGCTCGACCGCCCGATTTCCACGCCCGGGTAAATACTGAATCCCGATTTCGTGACAAACGCGAAGTCGACTCCTATGATTGGTTGGACCTTTAGTCCTTTGTGCCAATCGGCCGACGGGTGGCCGGTTTTTTTCGGGAGAGTCGCTCATGAGATTGCAGGGCAAACGCGCGCTGGTGACGGCGGCCGGGCAGGGTATCGGCCGCGCGACCGCGCTGCGGTTCGCGAGCGAGGGCGCCGACGTGCTGGCGACCGACGTCAACGAAGCCGCGCTCGTGCGGCTCGAGGCCGACGCCGAACGCGCGGGCAGCCGGCTGGCCACGCGGCGGCTCGACGTCACCGATGCGCAGGACGTCGCGGCGCTTGCCGCGAACGAGCGCGCGTTCGACGTGCTGTTCAACTGCGCGGGCTATGTCCACCACGGCTCGATCCTCGACTGCGACGACGACGCATGGGCGTTCTCGCTGAACCTGAACGTCACGTCGATGTACCGCCTGATTCGCGCGCTGCTGCCCGCGATGCTCGAAGCGGGCGGCGCGTCGATCATCAACATGGCGTCGGCCGCGTCGAGCGTGAAGGGCGTGCCGAACCGCTTCGTCTACGGCACGACCAAGGCGGCCGTGATCGGCCTGACCAAGGCGGTGGCCGCCGATTTCGTCGAACGCGGCATCCGCTGCAACGCGATCTGCCCGGGCACGATCGAATCGCCGTCGCTGGAGCAGCGGATCGCGGACCAGGCGCGCATGCGCGACGTGTCGGCCGACGAGGTGCGCCAGGCGTTCGTCGCGCGCCAGCCGATCGGCCGCATCGGCACCGCGGACGAAGTGGCCGCGCTCGCGCTGTACCTCGCGTCCGACGAAGCGTCGTTCACGACCGGCGCGATCCATTTGATCGACGGCGGCTGGTCGAACTGACCGCGCCTTTCCAGCTACTTTCCATTTCCGTTCAAGACGATATGAAACTGCTGAGATTTGGCGACAAGCACCATGAAAAACCGGGCCTGCTCGATGCGCAAGGCCACATCCGCGACCTGTCGGGCGTGATCGACGATCTCGCCGGCGATGCGCTGGCGCCGGCCTCGCTCGCGCGGTTGCGCGACATTCCGCCGTCGTCGCTGCCACGGGTCGAAGGCACGCCGCGGCTCGGCGCGTGCGTCGGCCGCGTCGGCAAGTTCATCTGCATCGGGCTCAACTATTCCGACCACGCGGCCGAATCGGGGATGGAGGTGCCGAAGGAGCCCGTCGTGTTCGGCAAGTGGACGAGCGCGATCTCGGGGCCGAACGACGACGTCGAGATTCCGCGCGGCTCGGAGAAGACCGACTGGGAGGTCGAACTCGGCGTGGTGATCGGCCAGGGCGGTCGTTATATCGCGGAAGCCGACGCGCTGTCGCACGTGGCGGGCTACTGCGTCGTGAACGACGTGTCGGAGCGTGAATTCCAGCTCGAACGCGGCGGCACGTGGGACAAGGGCAAGGGCAACGACACGTTCGGGCCGCTCGGCCCGTGGCTCGTGACGGCCGACGAAGTGCCCGATCCGCATGCGCTGCGGCTGTGGCTCGACGTCGACGGCCATCGCTACCAGAACGGCACGACCGCGACGATGGTGTTCCGCGTGCCGCACCTGATCAGCTACCTGAGCCGCTTCATGAGCCTGCAGCCGGGCGACGTGATCTCGACCGGCACGCCGCCGGGTGTCGGCCTCGGGCAGAAGCCGCCCGTCTACCTGCGCGCCGGGCAGGTGATCACGCTCGGTATCGACGGGCTCGGCGAGCAACGCCAGCGCACCGTGCAGGCCTGATTCCCTTTCGCGGACGATTCGTCATGCCTATCATTCGATCGATGCGCGTCCTCGACGTGCGCTTCCCGACCTCGCGCCAGCTCGACGGCTCCGATGCGATGAACCCGGACCCCGATTATTCGGCCGCGTACGTCGTGCTCGAAACCGACCGCGACGGGCTCGAAGGTCACGGCCTCACGTTCACCATCGGGCGCGGCAACGAGATCTGCTGCGCGGCGATCGACGCGATGCGTCACCTCGTCGTCGGCCTCGACCTCGACTGGATTCGCGCGGACATGGGCCGCTTCTGGCGGCACGTCACGTCGGACAGCCAGTTGCGCTGGATCGGCCCCGACAAGGGGGCGATTCATCTGGCGACGGGGGCCGTCGTCAACGCGGTGTGGGACCTGTGGGCGAAAGCCGAACGCAAGCCGCTTTGGCGGCTCGTTGCCGACCTGAGCCCCGAGGAACTGGTGCGCGCGATCGACTTCCGCTACCTGACGGACTGCCTGAAGCCGGACGAAGCGCTCGACCTGCTGCGCAGGCAGGCGCCGGGCAAGGCCGAACGGATCGCGATTCTCGAGCGCGACGGCTACCCGTGCTACACGACGTCGGCCGGCTGGCTCGGCTACAGCGACGACAAGCTGCGGCGGCTGTGCCGCGAAGCCGTCGAAGCCGGGTTCGACCACGTGAAGCTGAAAGTCGGCGCGAACCTGGAGGACGATATCCGCCGCGTGACGATCGCGCGCGAAGTGATCGGCCCGGACCGCAAGCTGATGATCGACGCGAACCAGGTGTGGGAAGTGGACGAGGCAATCGACTGGGTGCGCGAGCTGGCGTTCGCGCGGCCGTGGTTCATCGAAGAGCCGACGAGCCCCGACGATGTCGAAGGGCATCGCACGATCCGCGAAGCGATCGCGCCCGTGCAGGTCGCGACCGGCGAGATGTGCCAGAACCGCGTCCTGTTCAAGCAGTTCATCGCGCGCGGCGCGATCGACGTCGTGCAGATCGATGCGTGCCGGCTCGGCGGCGTGAACGAGATTCTCGCGGTGATGCTGATGGCCGCGAAGTACGGGCTGCCCGTCTGCCCGCATGCGGGCGGCGTCGGGTTGTGCGAATACGTGCAGCATCTGTCGATGATCGACTACGTGTGCATTTCCGGCACGAAGGAAGGGCGCGTGACGGAGTACGTCGATCACCTGCACGAGCATTTCGTCGAACCGTGCATCGTGCGCGGCGCGGCCTACATGCCGCCGACGGCACCCGGTTTCTCGATCGAGATGAAGCCCGAATCGCTGGAGCAATATCGGTTCCGGGGCTGACACGCGTTGAGCGTGCCGACAACATGAACGACGGAGACGCGAAGTGGATCTGAATCTGCAACACAAGGTCGTGATCGTGACCGGCGGCGCGTCGGGCATCGGTGCCGCGATCTCGACGCGGCTTGCCGAAGAAGGCGCGATTCCGGTGGTGTTCGCGCGCCACGCGCCGGACGATGCGTTCTGGCGCGCACTCGTGCAGAAGCAGCCGCAGGCCGCGTGCATGTCGGTCGAGTTGCAGGACGACGCACAGTGCCGCGACGCGGTTGCGCAGACCGTCGCGCGCTTCGGTCGTCTCGACGGCCTCGTCAACAACGCGGGCGTCAACGACGGCGTCGGGCTCGATGCCGGTCGCGATGCGTTCGTCGCGTCGCTCGAGCGCAACCTGATCCACTACTACGTGATGGCGCACTACTGCGTGCCGCACCTGAAGGCGACGCGCGGCGCGATCGTCAACCTCTCGTCGAAGACGGCCGTGACCGGCCAGGGCAACACGAGCGGCTATTGTGCGTCGAAGGGCGCGCAACTCGCGCTGACACGCGAATGGGCCGTCGCGTTGCGCGACGACGGCGTGCGCGTGAACGCGGTGATTCCGGCCGAGGTGATGACGCCGCTTTACCGCAACTGGCTCGCCGGTTTCGACGACCCCGACGCGAAGCTGGCGGGCATCGCGGGCAAGGTGCCGCTCGGCAAACGCTTCACGACGGCCGACGAGATCGCCGACACGGCCGTATTCCTGCTGTCGGCACGCGCATCGCACACGACGGGCCAGTGGCTGTTCGTCGACGGCGGTTATACGCATCTCGACCGTGCGATCAGCTGAGGGCAGCGCTCCATGCAACCCGACCCGAACCTGACTGCCGCGCCGCCGCTGATCGCATTGACCGGCATCGGCAAGCGCTTCCCGGGCGTGCAGGCGCTCGACGATTGCCGTTTCGACCTGCGCGCCGGCGAAGTGCATGCGCTGATGGGCGAGAACGGCGCCGGCAAGTCGACGCTGATGAAGATCCTCGCGGGCGTGTACCAGCGCGACGACGGCGAGATCCGGATGGACGGCCGCGCGGTGGAGATCGCCGATCCGCGCGCCGCGCAGGCGCTCGGGATCGGCATCATCCATCAGGAACTGAACCTGATGAACCACCTGAGCGTCGCGCAGAACATCTTCATCGGTCGCGAGCCGCGCGGCCGCTTCGGCGTGTTCGTCGACGAAGACACGCTGAATCGCGATGCCGCCGCGATCTTCCAGCGGATGCGGCTCGATCTCGACCCGCGCACGCCGGTCGGCCGGCTGACGGTCGCGAAGCAGCAGATGGTCGAGATCGCGAAGGCGCTGTCGTTCGACTCGCGCGTGCTGATCATGGACGAGCCGACCGCCGCGCTCAACAACGCGGAGATCGCCGAGCTGTTTCGTATCATCCGCGACCTGCGTGCGAACGGCGTCGGCATCGTTTATATCTCGCACAAGATGGACGAGCTGCGCCAGATCGCCGATCGCGTGACCGTGATGCGCGACGGCAAGTACGTCGCGACCGTGCCGATGGCGGATACGTCGATGGACGCGATCATCGCGATGATGGTCGGCCGCCAGCTCGCGACGGAATTCCGCACGCCGCCCGATACGTCCGCGAACGACGTCGCGCTCGAAGTGCGCGGGCTGTCGCGCGGCCGTGCGATCCGCGACGTCGGCTTCACGCTGCGGCGCGGCGAGATCCTCGGCTTCGCGGGGCTGATGGGCGCGGGCCGTACCGAGGTCGCGCGCGCGGTGTTCGGCGCCGACCCGATCGACGCGGGCGAGATCCGCGTGCACGGCAAGACCGTGACGATCCGCACGCCGGCCGATGCGGTGAAGCACGGCATCGGCTATCTGTCCGAGGATCGCAAGCACTTCGGGCTCGCGGTCGGGATGGACGTGCAGAACAACATCGCCATGTCGAGCATGCGCCGTTTCGTGCGCCGTGGCGTGTTTCTCGACGCGCGCGCGATGCGCGACACCGCACACGCGTATGTGCGGCAGCTCGCGATCCGCACGCCGTCGGTCGCGCAGCCCGCGCGCCTTTTGTCGGGCGGCAACCAGCAGAAGATCGTGATCGCGAAGTGGCTGCTGCGCGACTGCGACATCCTGTTCTTCGACGAGCCGACGCGCGGCATCGACGTCGGCGCGAAGAGCGAGATCTACAAGCTGCTCGACGCGCTGGCCGCCGACGGCAAGGCGATCGTGATGATCTCGTCGGAACTGCCCGAGGTGCTGCGCATGAGCCACCGGATTCTCGTGATGTGCGAGGGGCGCGTGACCGGCGAGCTGCGCGCGGCCGACGCCACGCAGGAAAAGATCATGCAGCTCGCGACGCAGCGCGAGTCGACCGTGTTGTCCTGATTCAGACGCCGATCCATACGCCTATCCGATCATGTCCAACGATACGCATCCCGTTCCGCCCCTCGCGTCCGCCGATACGCCTGCCGGCGCATCGAGCCTGAAGTCGCGCTTCTTCAACCCCGCCGCGCGCCAGAAGCTGCTCGCGTTCGCGAGCCTCGTGCTGCTGATCGTGTTCTTCAGCTTCGCGTCACCGAACTTCCTCGAAGTCGACAACCTCGTCACGATCCTGCAGGCCACCGCCGTGAACGGCGTGCTGGCGGTCGCGTGTACCTACGTGATCATCACGTCGGGCATCGACCTGTCGGTCGGCACGCTGATGACGTTCTGCGCGGTGATGGCCGGCGTCGTGCTGACGAAGTGGGGCATGCCGCTGCCGCTCGGGATCCTGGCCGCGCTGTTTTTCGGCGCGCTGTCGGGTTGCGTATCGGGCTTCGTGATCGCGAAGATGAAGGTGCCGCCGTTCATCGCGACGCTCGGCATGATGATGCTGCTCAAGGGGCTGTCGTTGGTGATCTCGGGCACGCGGCCGATCTACTTCAACGACACGCCGGGCTTCACGTCGATCGCGCAGGATTCGCTGATCGGCAACCTGATTCCGGCGCTGCCGATCCCGAATGCGGTGCTGATCCTGTTCCTCGTCGCGATCGGCGCATCGATCGTGCTGAACCGCACGATCTTCGGCCGTTACACGTTCGCGCTCGGCAGCAACGAGGAGGCGTTGCGGCTGTCCGGCGTGAACGTCGATGCCTGGAAGATCGCCGTCTACACGTTCAGCGGCGCGGTGTGCGGGATCGCCGGGCTGCTGATCGCGTCGCGGCTGAACTCCGCGCAGCCGGCGCTCGGGCAGGGCTACGAGCTCGATGCGATCGCGGCCGTCGTGATCGGCGGCACGTCGCTGTCGGGCGGCGCGGGCAGCATCGTCGGCACCATCATCGGCGCGTTCATCATGAGCGTGCTGACCAACGGCCTGCGCATCATGTCGGTCGCGCAGGAATGGCAGACGGTCGTGACGGGCGTGATCATCATCCTGGCCGTCTACGTCGACATCCTGCGCCGGCGGCGCCGCTGACACACGCATGCACGCAGGCTTCCACGCAGGCATGTGCTTCACCGCCGGTTCCGGCCGGCGTTCCAGTCGTTCCAGTCGATACGAAAAAAGGAGACGCGAAGTGATCAGGAGCAAGGTGTTGAACGCGATCGTCGGGCTGACGTTCGCCATCGGCGTCACGGCCGGTGCGCACGCGCAGGAAGCCTACATCCCGCTGATCTCGAAGGGCTTCCAGCATCAGTTCTGGCAGGCCGTGAAATCGGGCGCGACGCAGGCCGCGAAGGACTACAAGGTGAAGGTGACGTTCGAAGGGCCGGAAACCGAGGCGATGGTCGACAAGCAGATCGACATGCTGTCGGCCGCGATCGCGAAGAAGCCGGCCGCGCTCGGCTTCGCGGCGCTCGACAGCAAGGCCGCGCTGCCGCTCCTGAAGAAGGCGCAGGCCGAGAAGATCCCGGTGATCGCGTTCGACTCGGGCGTCGACAGCGACATCCCGGTGACGACGGCCGCGACCAACAACAAGGCGGCCGCTGCGCTGGCCGCCGACAAGCTCGCCGCGCTGATCGGCGACGAGGGCGAAGTGGCCGTGGTCGCGCACGACCAGACGAGCCGCACCGGCATCGACCGCCGCGACGGTTTTCTCGAGCGGATGAAAGCGGCGCACCCGAAGGTGCAGGTCGTGACCGTGCAGTACGGCGAAGGCGACCAGCTGAAGTCGACCGAGGTGACGAAGTCGATCCTGCAGGGGTACCCGAAGCTCAAGGGGCTGTTCGGCACCAACGAAGGCTCGGCGATCGGCGTGGTCAACGGCGTGCGTGAAATGAAGCGCAAGGTCGTGATCGTCGGCTACGATTCGGGCAAGCAGCAGAAGGACGCGATCCGCAGCGGGCTGATGGCCGGCGCGATCACGCAGAACCCGATCGGGATCGGCTACAAGACGGTCGAGGCGGCCGTGAAGGCGATCAAGGGCGAGAAGCTGCCGAAGGTCATCGATACCGGTTTCTACTGGTACGACAAGACCAATATCGACGATCCGAAGATCGCGGCGGTGCTGTACGACTGAACGCCGTGCCACGGCGCCGCCGCGCGCGGCGCGTAGCGTGTGTGTGGCGGCGCGGGCGGGCGGCCGGGGCAGAACACGAGGACATCATGGGCGCAGTGCGTATCGATTCCCATCAGCACTTCTGGCGTTATCGCGCGGCCGACTATCCGTGGATCGGCCCCGGCATGGAAGTGCTCGCGCACGACTACCTGCCTGACACGTTGCGGCCGCTGATGCATGCGCAGGCGCTCGGCGCATCGATTGCGGTGCAGGCGCGCGCCGGGCGCGACGAGACCGCGTTCCTGCTCGATCTCGCCCGTGACGACGCGCACATCGCGGCGGTGGTCGGCTGGGAGGATCTTGCCGCGCCGCAGCTTGCCGAGCGGGTCGTCGAATGGCGCAGCCCGAAGCTGCGTGGCTTCCGGCACCAGGTGCAGGACGAAGCCGACGCCGGCGCGTTCGTCGCCGATCCCGGGTTCAACCGCGGCATCGCGTGGCTGCAGGCGAACGGTTACGTGTACGACGTGCTCGTGTTCGAGCGCCAGTTGCCGGACGTGCAGGCGTTCTGCGCACGGCACGACGCGCACTGGCTCGTGCTCGATCACGCCGGCAAGCCTGCGCTGGCCGAATTCGAGCGCGACGAATCGGCGCTCGCGCGCTGGCGCGCCGCGTTGCGCGAGCTGGGCGCGCTGCCGCACGTCGCGTGCAAGCTGTCGGGGCTCGTGACGGAAGCGGACTGGACGCGCGGCCTGCGCGGGAAGGACGTCCGGCATATCGAGCAGTGCCTCGACGCGGCGCTCGACGCGTTCGGCCCGCAGCGGCTGATGTTCGGTTCGGACTGGCCGGTGTGCCTGCTGGCCGCGTCGTATGACGAAGTCGCATCGATCGTCGAGCGCTGGGCCGAATCGCGGCTGTCGGCGGCCGAGCGCAGCGCCCTGTGGGGCGGGACGGCGGCGCGTTGTTACGCGGTGCCGGGCGACGCGAAGCGCGGCATATAAAATAGGCGCGGACGGCCCGTGCGCTTCGCCGGGCCGTCTGCAATGCAACCGATCACCAGCATCAACGTATGTCCATCCAGCCGATCCAGAACCGCCGCCTGTACCAGCAGATCGCCGACAAGCTCAGTGCGATGATCGAGTCCGGCGATTTTCCGCCGGGCAGTTACCTGCCGCCCGAGCGCGAACTGGCCGAACAGTTCGGCGTGTCGCGCACGTCGGTGCGTGAAGCGCTGATCGCGCTCGAAGTGAGCGGGCTCGTCAGCGTGCGCGTCGGCGACGGCGTGAAGGTGCGCCACCCCGAAACGGCCGCCGCACCCGAACCCGCGCCCGACCTGGCAGCGAAGGCCGCGTCGTTCACGGTCATCGAGATCGATCCCGAACTCGGCATCGCACTCGATCTCGATACCGAAATCCCGCCGTTCGCGCTGTTGCAGGCGCGCCGGCTGATCGAGCCGGAAGCCGCGTCACTTGCCGCGAAGCATGGCTCCGACGAGCAGATCGAAGGCATCCACGAGGCGTTCCTGCGCAACCAGGAAGACAACCGCAGCGGCTCGCTCACGCATCCGGGCGACCGGCTGTTCCATATCCGCATCGCGGAAGCGAGCGACAACCCCGCGTATGCGCTGATGATCAAGCAGTTGCTCGCGCACAAATACGACCTGATGTTCCAGCGGCTGCAGTCGCTGTACATGCCGAACGACATGCCGCACCGGTCGGAACTGGAACACCGCGCGATCCTCGACGCGATTCGCGCGCGCGACCCGGAGGCCGCGCGCCGCGCGATGGCCGACCATCTCGACGAAGTGATCCGCATCTTCGGCCGCGCGCTCGACTGAGCGCGTGCGTTGATGCTCTAAGCGTTCAGAATCGGTCGGCGCGATAGGGCGCCGGATCGGTGAAGGGTGTCTCGCCCGTCATCATCTCGGCCAGCAGGCGGCCCGTGACGGGGCCGAGCGTCAGCCCGTGATGGTTGTGCCCGAACGAGAACCACAGCCCGCGATGCGCGGGCGCGGGGCCGATCACCGGGCGCATGTCGGGCGTGCACGGCCGGAAGCCGAGCCACGGCTGCGGGTCGAGCCGCTCGCCGAAGCCGAACACGGGCCGCGCGACGCGTTCCGCGCGTTCGAGCTGCACGCCGGTCGGCGGCACGCCGCGCCGCGCGATCTCGACGCCGGTCGTGAGCCGCAGCCCGCGCCGCATCGGCGCGATCACGTAGCCGTATTCGCGATCGACGATCGGCGCCGACGGCACGCCGCGTGCGGACGGTGCGTAGTGCATGTGATAGCCGCGCTTCTCGCGCAGCGGAATCTTGTAGCCGAACTTGCCGAATACCGTGTCGGACCACGGGCCGAGCGCGACGACGACGGCCGGTGCGGCGGCCGTGCCGTCCTGCGTGCTGACCTGCCAGCCAGGCGACAGCGCGTCGAGGCTCGCGGCGTCGCCCATCAGCAGCGTGCCGCCGCCTTGCACGAAGAGCTGCGCGTACGCTTTGACGAGCGCGGACGGATCGACGACGCTTTTCGGATCGAGCCAGTGCAGTGCGCCGCAGAAGCCGGGCGCTAGGCTCGGTTCGTGCACGAGCAGCGCGGCGGCATCGAGCGGCGTGATGCCGAGCCCGTGGCGGCGCGCGGTGAGGCCGGCTTCGGCCACGCCGCGTTCGAACGCGGCGGGCGTGCGGAACGCCTCCAGCCATCCGTTTGCTCGGATGAGCTCGCCGGCGCCGGCCCGCGCGATCAGCGC
Organism: Burkholderia sp. 572; assembly: GCF_040545135.1. NCBI lineage: Bacteria > Pseudomonadati > Pseudomonadota > Betaproteobacteria > Burkholderiales > Burkholderiaceae > Burkholderia > Burkholderia sp. 572. Next base: position 124,661 of record NZ_JBEPLH010000020.1, read on the forward strand.
GTCGTGCTCGACGAGGCAGCGCTCGATCAGCGGCAGCATGTCGCGCGAGGCTGCTGCGTGACGCAGCGGCGCGGACTCCCACCAGAACCGCGCGAGCCACGGCGCGAACGCGGGCAGCGACGCGCTGTGCCAGTAGAGATCGGTCGAGCGGTTCAGCGCGTAGCGCATCAGCGTAAACGGGCTGCGCGGGAACGGATACGGTTCGACCGACGAGCGCTCGATCAGCCCCGCGTTGCCGAAACTCGTGCCTTCGCCGGGCGCGCCGCGATCGACGAGGGTGACCTTGCGGCCGCGATCCTGCAGGTGCAGCGCGGCGGAGACGCCGACGATGCCGGCGCCAAGAACGATTACGTCGAAATCCATCGGTGGTGGTGAAAGACGGTTAGCGGTGCGCTCGCCCGCAGTGCGGTGTGCGCGCCCAGGTTGGAGATCGTTCGAACCGCAAGCATACTCGCGGCGGCGTGGGTCACCAAGGGCAGGGCGCTACGCGACGGGACACGAGCGGGCGTTGAGTGGCACCTGAGGATCGGCCCGGCGCGGCGGAACAGGAGATTGCACCGGGTCCGGCGTTCCGCGGTGGCGCGCGATGATCGACCGGTCGAAACAGGCCTGCGCGGCGGAGTTGAAGCGTTTTCGCGTGAACGGCAATGTCTGGATCGCGGCAGACGAGATGCCGACCGGTGTCGACGTGCCGATGGCGTGGCGCGAATTGCTGACCGCACCTGACCATGCGCTTGCAGGTCGGCTGATGCGGATGTGGGCCGGCGTCGCCGATCGTTTGCCGGCCGTCGCGGAGTTCTTCCACACCGCCGACAGACGGTAACGCATGGCACCCCTAATGTGCCGCAAAACGATCCGGCGTGCCGCCGGAGAGCGTAGGAAGTTTGAGCTGGCCGCGCGTCCAATCCGCTGATCAATTTGCCGACGTCGAGACGGGGCCGACACCGGGTAGCGCATTCGCCTGAATCATCGCGCACAGCGCCGATTCCGCATACTTTCCGATGTTTTTCGCGGGTGTTTCCCACTGGTTGGGCATGCGAATTTTTACCTAAGATGAAGCAATCGTGCGCGTGATACGGTGCCTGCTCGCGCACGGAGGGAGGCAGGAGGCAGCGCCGGAGCAACGCCAGCGGATGTTGCCATCATGGATGCAAAAGTGTGCGCGGCGGCTACCGGTCTTGCGACTGCAACGACGCCAACGGGCGCGGCGACCATCGCCGCGCGCAAGACGTCCGGCCGGCCCGGCCGGGCTGCTTCGCTGCGCCATGCGCTGATCGCAATCGTTTGCGTGTTGGGTGCGGCATCCGCGGTGCTCGTCGAGGATCCCGCCGATGCGGACGGCTCGCCCGACACCGTGCGCATCGTCGCCACCGCGAGCCCCGCCGATTCCGCCGTTTCGTCACACGACTCCGCCGTGCGTCAGGTCGTGCTCGGCATCATCAGCTTCACGCGCTGGCCGACGACGCCCGTCCGCCTGCACCTGTGCGTCACCGGCCGGCCCGACTACGCGCGCGGCCTGACCGACACGCTGCAGGCCGGCTCGACGCTGCTCGACGTGCAGCGCGTCCGCTTCGACGATCCCTCGCTCGGCATGGCCTGCGACGTCGTCTATCTCGGCACCCTGAGCGACGATGAGCGAACGCGGGTGAGAGCCGCGGTGGCCGGGCATCCGGTGCTGACGATCTCGGAACACGATTCGTCCTGTACCGCAGGCGGCATGTTCTGTCTCAACGTCGACGGCGAACGCGTGACGTTCGACATCAATCTCGACGCCGTGGCGCGCAGCGGCGTGCGCGTGCACCCGAACGTGCTCAATCTCGCGCGACGGCCGGGGGCGCCATGACACGGTTCGCGCCTCACTTTTCCCCCTCGCACGTATCGCGCCCGACGCTGCAAAGCGTGTTGCGCCGCGCGCACCTGCGTCTCGCGTTCGTCGCCGTCGCGATGGCCGCCGTGTCGTTGATCGTGGTTGCCGTGATCGCGTTGCGCGCGTATGCCGGCAACAACCTGAACCTGCTGGCGCGATCGCTCGGTTATACGGTCGAGGCGGCGCTCGTGTTCGGCGACCGCGTCGCGGCGAGCGAGGCGATCGGGTTGATCGCCAGCGACGAGGACGTGGCGCAGGTGGTGGTCACGGACAGCAATGGCCAACTGTTCGCGACGTGGCAATTGCCTGCTGGAAACGGGATCGCCCGGCTCGAGCGCGGCGTCGCGGACCTTGCGCTGCCCGGGCCCGTGACGGTTCCGGTGATGCATGACGGCATCATTGTCGGCCACGTCGTCGTGCGCGGCCGCGGGCACCAGTTCTTCGGCTTCCTGCTCGGCGGCGTCGGCGGCATTCTCGGTTGCCTGGCGGTCAGCGTGATCGGCGCGTATGTCAGCTCGAAGCGTCTGCTGCGCAACATCGTTTCGCCGCTGCGCGCGCTGGCCGGCGTGGCGCACGCCGTGCGGCGCGAGCGCGCGTTCGCGCAGCGGGTCGAGCCCGTCGCGATCGCCGAACTGAACGAACTCGGCGACGACTTCAACGCGTTGCTCGACGAATTCGAAGACTGGCAGAACATGCTGCGCGACGAAAACGCGTCGCTCGAATACAAGGCGACGCACGATGCGCTCACGGGCCTGCCCAACCGCGTGCAGTTCGAGTCGCGCCTTGCGCTTGCGCTCAGCGAAGCCAGAGCGACGGGCCAGCGGGTCGGCATCCTGTATCTGGACTGCGACCGCTTCAAGGAGATCAACGATTGCTTCGGCCACGACGCCGGCGACGCGGTGCTGATCGGCATCGCCGAGCGACTGCGCGTGCAGGTGCGCGAGGCCGATCTGGTCGCCCGCCTGGGCGGCGACGAATTTGCGGTGATGCTGTCGGCTGTGCGCGATGCGGGCAGCGTGTGTCGCATCGCCGACGAGATATTGTCCGGCATGGTGCCGTCGATCGAGCTGTCCGACGGCCGCATGGTGGCCACCATGATGAGTGTCGGCATTGCGTTGTATCCCGACCACGCGTCGGACGCGAGCGGCTTGCTGCGCGCGGCGGATGCGGCAATGTACCGGGCCAAGCGTGCTCGGCCAGGCTCGTGGCAGTTGGCTGAAAGTGTTGCAGGACCGGTTTGATGCCGATCGTTTCGCGCTGCGGGCGAGGCCGTGGCAGCGGATTACAAAAAGTGCGCCCGACGCGGGCGCGCTCGAAGGGGATGTGAAATGAACCACTCGTTTCCTGTGAGCCTGGGGCGGATGTGCGTCGGAAGCGCGCTGCTGCTGTGCATGCTGCTGGGGGGCTGCAAGGCGCCGCCGCTTCATCGTGGGCTGACGCAGACGCAAGTCACGACGCTCAAGTCGGCCGGTTTTCAGGAGACCGAACAAGGTTTCGAGTTCGGCTCGGCCGGGCCGATCCTGTTCGATTTCGACCGCTATAACCTCAAGCCGGATGTGCGGCGGATCGTCGAGCGGATCGGGCGCACGCTCAGATCGGTGGGGATCAACGGGGTGCGGGTTTATGGGTACTCGGATGAGGAGGGCGCGGATGATTACGACTTCGAGCTGTCGAGGCGGCGGGCCGAGGTCGTGGCGATCGAGCTGGTCGATGTCGGGCTCGATGCGAAGCGCATTGCGATCGTCGGGAAGGGGAAGCGCGACCCGGTGGGGGATAACCGGACGCCGGCCGGGAGGACGCAGAATCGGCGGGCGGCGATCGTTGTTTCGCCGCGGTGAGGAGAGGCGTGTCGCACACGGGTATACAGCGATGACTCCTGCGTTGCCTGTCGACAAGCAAGCTGCTCAGCCTGTTCCTGAAAACACGGATTCAGGATTGTCTCGGTGCGGTCGGTTGTAACTGTTTGCCATCATCGCCACGCAGACATCCGAGCGTCTGTTCACAAGCAACGGGCCTTTATGTTCACGGCTTATGGCACCGGTCATTGGCCGAAACCATCATTGCCGATTGGTGGCCGCGCAATACATTCGAATTGATGTTGTCAGTAGGCCGAATAGAATCGTTCCGCCCGTTTTTTGAACTCCGCATCGCCATTCGGCGAGCGCGGCGACGACCGGAACACGTATGGCCATCGACCCCAAGGATCTTCTTCCGCACTTCGAACGCGAGATGGCGCTATTGCGCCGATCGATGCAGACGTTCTCGCAGCGTTTTCCTAAAATCGCCGCTCGCCTTGCGATCACCGGCGAGCATTCCGAAGACCCGCACGTCGAACGTCTGTTGCAGTCGTTCGCATTGATGTCGTCGTCTCACGACATCCGCCTCGAGGACGATGTGCCCGCGTTTACGCACAGCCTTCTCGAGACGCTGCACGGCGTGTTCCTGCGCCCGTTTCCTTCCTGTGCGATTGCGCAATTTCATGTCGACCGAACCAGCGAACAGACTGAGCCCCGCGTCATCCCCCGCGGCGAGCACCTGGTTGCACCGGCCGATCGCGAAGTATTTCGCATGACGGATGAGGTCGCGATCGTGCCGCTGGCCGTTTCGGATGTGCGTTACACGACGTCGGCGATAGCACCGCGCGATGCGGCGTTGCCGTCCGAAACGACCGGTTTGCTGACCATTACGTTTGAACTGACCTCGCCTAAAGCCACGTTCGCGATCGTGCCGGACAGGTTGCGTCTGCACTTCACCGGCGCGCGCGAGATCGTCGCGGCACTCATGGACGCTGTCCTGCTGTTTGCCGTACGCGGTTTCGCCGAGGCCGACGAAGCCGGACGCTGGAAGCGACTTCCGGGCGAGGTATTCACGGCCGTCGGCCTCGAGCCGGCCGACGCGCTGCTCGATATGCCGCGTGACGATGCGCTCGGGCCTTTTCACCTGCTGCTGGAGTATTGCGCCGTTCCGGAGCGCTTCGATTTTGTCGACCTAGATATGCGACCGCTCAAGCGGATCGCGGGCGGCAGTCGTCGCGTCGCACTGCACCTGGCGATCGCGGGCGTGCATCCGGACTCTCATCGGGCGCAACGTCTGGCCGCCGCGACGGCTGAACATGTGCGCTTGTTTTGTACGCCCGCGATCAACCTTTTCCTGGATGACGCCGAGCCGATTGAGACTTGTACCGGTTGTTCGTATTACCCGGTGAAAGCGCTGGAACAGAAGAACGCGTCGCAAACGAACATCTGGTCGATCGACTCGGTTCGCGAGACGTCCGACGCGGGTACGTCGCTCCTGCCGCCGTTTCAGTCGTTGCAGCATGGGATGGGTGCCCACCTAGGGCTGTACTGGGCCGTGTTGCGCGATGAGGCTCGGCGGGCGCCGAAGAAGCCCGTCGATCCCAAGGACAAGAAGGCGGGCATGACGCCGTTCCCGGACGAGATTGCAGAGCAGCGCCGCGGCGTCGAACTGGCACTGGTCGACCGGGGCGGCCAACCTGCCGATCCCGGGCGTCGCAAACTGGCGATTCGGTTGTCCTGTACCCAGGGCGACCTGTCCGGGATGCGGGAACGCGAGCTGGTCTTGCGGGCAGGCGATCGGGTGGGGACGATCGCGCTGTTGAACCAGCCGACCCGGAGCCGGCCGCCGGCTTTCCGCTACGGCGAGCTGTGGAATTTGTTGTCTTTGCTCGTGCCGCAGGCAATTCGTCTCGACAACGGCGGCCTGGCCCAAATGACGCGGCTCTGCGCCCGCTGGGCCGAATGCTCGGTCGACGCCGGCAGGCGCTTCGATCCGCTCGTCTCGTTGTCGACCGCGCGCGTTCGGCGCTGGCTGCCCGGCAAGCCGGCGTCGGCGTTCGTACAGGGGCTCGAAGTGCGGCTGGTGGTCGATGAGCAGCGTTTCGCCGGGTTCAGTCTTGGCGGATTCGCACACGTGATGGATCGGTTCTTCGCCCCCCACGTTCCTGTCACCAGCTTCGTGCAGATTGTGCTGTTCTCGGCGCATACCGGCGCGTTGCTTCGCCGTGGGCAACCTTGCCCCGGCGTCCAGCCGCTGGTCTAGTTTTTCGATTTTCGGGGCTCGAACGGAAACGTTTGCGGGTGCCTTTCGCGCGGTCGGAATTTGTCCTACATTATCGGGGCCTCGGGCCGGCCAGCCGGCCCACGGAACCTGAGATCACACGCAAGGAACAAGAATGAGTTTCGCTCCGAACGGGGGTATTCCCAATGGTTTGGGCGGCAGTGCGCTCGGCTCCTTGAGCGCGCTCGGCGGCCTGGCAGGCCCGGTCGCCTCGAGTGTTGCCGGGAGCCTCGGGCCGCTCGCGGGCCTGGCCGGGCACGTCGACACCGTCCAGCGTGCGATGCAGCTCGCACAGACCGGCTTCTCGCTGATGGACAAGACGCCCGGCGCGGTTGCCGAAGCGATCAACGGCGCCGCCAACCCCGCGCGCCTGACCCAGCTCAATCGCTACGTCACGCTCGATACGCCGCTCGGCCCGGACGTGCTGCTGGTCAGCGCCGCCGTCGTCGACGAGTACGTGAACCGGTTGCCGGAAATCCACCTCGACCTGCTGTCGCATCGCCACGACCTTCGCCCCGACGACCTGATCGGCCAGCAGGTCAAGATCCGGTTCGATCAGCAGGCGCGCCTGTCGACGCTCGAACGCGTCGTTGCATCGGGTGCCGGCGAGAACGATCGTTACTTCGACGGCTACGTCGCGTCGTTCGACCGCGCCGGCAATCCCGGGAATGTCACGCAGTACCACCTGACGGCGGTGCCGTGGTTCTGGTTCCTGACGCGCTCGACCGACTGCCGGATCTTCCAGAACAAGACCGCGCAGGACATCCTCACCGAGATTTTCCAGGAGCACGGGTTTTCCGATTTCGTGTTCGACATCCGGACGAGCCAGAAACCGCTCGAATACGTGGTGATGTACCAGGAGAGCTACTACAACTTCTGCGCGCGGTTGATGGAGCAGGAAGGGCTGGTCTGGACGCACCGCTACGAGAAGGACAAGCACATGCTTGTGATCGGCGACACGAATTTGCTGTTCCGTCCGATCGACGGCCTGGCAACTGTGCCGTTCGCCGCCACCGAGGCGAGTGAGGACAGCGGCATCGACCAGTTGCACGAAGGCCGGCGCTTTGGCGTCGGCAAGGTCACGTTCCGCGACTTCAATCATCAGAATCCGTCGTCGCCGCTGATGCTGGTGGAAGCCGGCCCGCAGAACCTCAAGCACGCGCGGCTCGACTCGACCGAGCGGTTCGAGCACCAGTCGCTGTACGACCACGGCGACGACGGCAACCGCTACGCCCGTTTTGCGATGGAGGCCGAGGAGGCGCAGGCCCATCGCTATACCGGCGGCGGCTACGCGTGGCGTATGACCACGGCCGGCGCCGTCAACGTGGCGAATCACCCGGTGCTCGAGAACAACCAGGAATACGTGATCCTGCACGTGCGTCACGAGGCGGTAAACGATTACACGCAGCACAGCGCAAAACTGCCGTACCGCAACAGCTTCGCGTTGCTGCCGAAGAAGATTCCGTACCGTGCGCCGCGCGGCACGCCGAAACCGGTGATTCACGGCACGCAGTCGGCGATCGTCGTCGGTCCGAAGGGCGAGGAAATCTATACCAACGGGAGCGCCGTGAAGGTGCATTTCCCGTGGGACCGGCGCGGCAAGAAGGACGGCTCCGACTCGATGTGGGTGCGCGTGTCGCAACCGTGGGCGGGCGACGGGTGGGGCGCGGCAGCCATTCCGCGGATCAAGCAGGAAGTGCTCGTGGCGTTCAATCAGGGCGATCCGGATAACCCGGTGATCGTCGGCCGCGTGTTCAACGGCGAGCAAGGCAACCCGTACCACGGCGCGGCCGGCCAGACGATGGGGATCAAGAGCCAGACGCACAAGGGGCAGGGGTCGAACGAGATCCGCATGACCGACACGAACGGCATGCAGGAATTCTTCATGCACGCCCAGAAGGACATGAACACCGTGGTCGAGAACAACGAGACGCACAAGGTGCTGGGGCCGATGCGTACCGTGCTGGTGGCGACGGGCAGCGAAGAAAAGCAGATTCCGCAGGGCAACCTGACCGAGACGATTTCCGAGAAGCGCAGTACGACCGCAACCACGGTCGAAGTGACGACGCCTGCCAAGGATGGGGGCGGTGGCACGCAGGTCTATGTGGCCGAGCGCGGCATCCTGCTGAAGGTGCAGGACAGCTCGATCTCGCTCGCGCCCGAAGGCATTCGCCTCGAGCACAAGGGCTCCGTGATCCTGATGACCGACGACGGCGTGATGGTCAATGGCCAGCGCATCGATCTCAACAAATAAACGAACAAAACCAGCCATGCACTACGCAATCCACGAAGGCACCTTCGAACTGCCGGACGCGGCGCTCGACCGCACCGTCAACATCCTCGTGATGAACGCCGGCCCCGGCGGCCTCAACCTCGTGATCGCCCGTGGGCGGCTGCGCGACGGGGAAAATATCGATGCGTTTGTCGCGCGCGAATGGGAAGTGGCGTCGCGCGACGCGAAGATGCTTACCGAGAAGGCGCGCCGGCCTGTGACGGTGGCCGGCCGTTCGGGCATCCAGATCGATTCCACGCACGAGCGGGATGGCCGGCTCTGGCATCAGGTGCAGACCATGTTCCCGTCGGACGACGCAGGCCGCGTGCTGGTGATGACGCTGACCAGCGCGGCACCGCTGACCGACGAGCAGCAGGCGATCGCGGATCGTATGCTGGCCAGCTTCCAGCCGCGCGCGGCTCGACCGACCCTGCTTGGGCCGGGTGACGCGTCGTGAGCGCGGAAAACTTCGCGGCCGCACGCTTCGAAGATCCGATCCAGCACACGTCGTTCCTGGGTGAGCTTGTCGGCACGGTCGGGTCGGTGGTCGGCGGTGCCATCGTCGGTGCATTGGTGGCGGAGGCGATGGAGGGGCTGGTGTTCGTCGGCCTCGCTGCGCTCGAGATCGGCACGGCAGGGTTGGCGACGCCGCTCGTGATTGCGATCGGTGTGGGGGTGGCGGTCGGCTCGGGCGCGCTGATGGAAGCGAGCGGGATGAACGAGGCCATCGACGACGGCGCGAAGGCACTGGCCAATTCGATCGTGCCGCCCGAGATCAAAGGCAAGATCGCGAGCGGGTCGGGGAACGTTTACGTCAACAACAAGCCGGCGGCGCGGGCGGCGAAGCCGGGCGATCTCGATACCGTCGCTTGTATGGATCATCCTGGGCCTCAGATGATCGCCGATGGGTCGGGGAGCGTTTATATCAACGATCATCCGGCTGCGCGCGTTGGGGACAAGACAACTTGTGACGGGACGATTGCCGAAGGGTCCGATAACGTTTTCATTGGTGGCGGCACGCAGCGGGTAAGGGACGTGAAGTCGGCTTCCCGGCTTGGATGGCTGGGGGCGGCGCTTGGTATTGCGCTCGCGGTTTGCGGCCGCGGGAAGATGAGCTGGGGGCAGTTTCTGAAAGGCAAGCTGCCTTGCCTCGCGATCAATTTTGCGGCCGGTGCCTTCGGTACGTGGCTCGGCAGTTTGGCGAGGCCGTCGGCCGGCCACCCGGTCAACGTCATTACCGGCGGCAAGATTCTCGATGGCACGGACGATACCGATTTCGCATTGCCCGGGCCGCTGCCGATCGTGTGGCGACGTTTTTACAGCAGTCACGATGATCGTGCTGACAGCCTGTTCGGGGCGGGCTGGAGCGTGCCGATCAGCGTTGAGCTGCGGTTTGCGCGTGAGTATGGCGAGGTCACGTCGATCACGTATTGGGATGAGCAGGGGCGCGACATCGTGTTCCCGGCCGTGCCGCCGGGTGAGAGCCATTTCAGCGTTCCCGAAGGCATTTACCTGATCTGTACGGCCGGCGGCCACTATGTGGTTGAGACGGTCGATGGTTTGTATCGCGATTTCGGCCGTGCTCGTAGCGATGCGGACAGTGAGACGCTCAAGCTGTGGCGTCTTGAGGACCGCAACGGTAACTGGATCGAGGTGGAGCAAGAGGCGGCCGATGAGGTTGTGCGGCCGGCCCGGCTGCATGACAGCGCTGGGCGCATGCTGACGCTGGCCTACGATAAATCGCAGCCGCGACGCATTGCCACGATCGAGCTGACTCGTGGTGTGGACGGTGAGCAACCCGACACGCTGGTGCGTTACGCGTACAACGATGCCGGCGAGTTGGTGGCCGTTACTGATCGCAGTGGTCACATTGCGCGGCGCTTCGCGTACGAGCGTGGGCTGATGGTCCAGCATACATTGCGCGGCGGACTGCAGTGCTTTTATGCGTGGCAGGGCGTCGGCCGCGACGCGCGCGTCGTGCGCCACTGGACCGACGACGGTGAGGCATACACGTTCAACGCGGACCTTGCTCAGCGTACGGTGACGATCACCGACCAGATCGGTCGCGTTACGCAGTGGACGTGGAACGAGGATCAGCAGCCGACGAGCCATACGGATGCGGAAGGCCATGTGTGGCAGCTCGAATGGAACGCGATGCGGCAGTTGGTCAGTACGACCGACCCGGCAGGGAACACGACCCGCTTCGAATATGACGAGCGGGGGCGGCAGACGCAGCGCATAGACGCACTCGGCCAGGTTGAGCGCACCGAATGGAATGGGCACTACGACCTGCCGGTCGCGGAAACCGATCCGGCCAACTCGCGCTGGATCTACCGCTACGACGATCGCGGCAACCTGACGATGACGCGTGATCCGGCGGGATTTGCGACCGAATATCACCGGGATGAGCGTGGGCTCGTGCACACGATCCGCGATGCGCGGGGTGGTTACAAGTTCCTCGAATGGAATGGCCGTGCGCAACTGACCTCGTATACCGATTGTTCCGGCAAGGTCACGCGGTTTGCGTATGACGCACGTGGCGGACTCGCGCGCGTGACCGATGCGGCGGGGCAGTCCACAGTGTATGAAGCGGATGCGATGGGGCGTGTTACGGGGATCGGGACGGCCGATGGTGCCCGGCAGACGTTCCGTTACGATGCGGCTGGGCGTCTGGTCGAGGTCGTTGATGCGAACCAGCGCAGCACGCGTTACGAACTCAATCCGCGTGGATTGTTGCTGTCACGCACGGATGCGGCTGATCGTGTCGTGCGGTTCGGTTACGACGATGCGTTTAGGCTCGCGAGTTTGACCAACGAAAATCGTGAGTCGTATCGCTTCCAGTATGACCGTCGCGATCTGGTCTCTGCACAAATTGGCCTCGATGGCCACAAGCGCACATACGAATACGACGTGTGCGGCCAAGGCACGATCGTACGGGATGGGCGGATCGAGACGCGATACGAGCGCGACGCAATCGGTCGACTGACGGCGAAGCAAGCTACGCATGAGCGTTGTGAGTACTTGTACGACAAGGCGAGCCGAATCGCATCTGCCGAGTTGTACACGCTGGCCGCTCGTGGCCCGTCGCTGAAGAATCGGGTCAATCTGAAATACGACGCGCGCGGAAATGTCCTTGAGGAATACACGCCGACCGGCTGGCTCGCGCATACGTACGACGAGCTTGGCAACCGCGTCAGCACTACGATTTCCGGCGAGCGCACGATCGACTGGTTGCATTACGGCTCTGGTCACGTGCACCAGATCCGCGTCGACGGTGCGGCGATCACCGACATCGAACGCGACGATCTGCATCGAGAAGTGCTGCGCACGCAGGGCAGGCTGACCAGCCAGTTTGGATATGACGCGGTCGGCCGCCGTGCGCGATTTGCTGCGCAGCGAGGCGCCGCAGTGGAGTCGCTGCTCGCCAAACAGTGGCAATACGATGCGGCCGGCGATGTGATCCAGAAGCGCGACCAGCGCTATGGCACGACCACCTATCGCTACGATTCGACCGGGCGTATCGAGCAGGCGATGGGGCCGGGGTTGCCGTCTGAGGTATTCCGTTGGGATGCGGCTGCGAACCTTGTGTCGAGCGATCATCCGGGCGGCTATGTGGAGCACAACCGGCTCAAGATGTTCGAAGACAAGCGCTTCGAATACGACGCGTATGGGCGGCTTGTTCGCAAGCTGAGCGGTCACGGGCCTGCCAAGGAACTGGTCCTTGAATACGACGATTGGAACCAGCTGAAGACCGTCGTAACGAAAGACCGCCTTGGCATATCGACGACGCATTTCGAATATGACGCGTTCGGCCGCCGGATTCGTAAGCTCAATGGCGGCTACGCGAGTACGGATTTCCTGTGGGATGGCATGCGGCTCGTGCAGGAGACGTATCACGACCGTCAGGGCGAGGAAGCACTGACGTACTTGTACGAGTCCAACAGCTACGTGCCGCTTGCGCGGATCGACCACGGCAAGGCGGCCAACGATGCCAATGCAAGGGATGCAGTCTACTATTTCCACAACGACGCATCGGGGTTGCCGGAGGAACTGACTAACGCGGACGGCGAGTTGATCTGGCAGGCCCGCTACAAGGTGTGGGGCAACGCGGTGCAGGAGGAGTGGATCGCTCGGGCGCCGTTGCGGTCGACGCCGTCTTGGGGGGAAACGCTGGTAGTCGCGCCAACGTCTGCTGACATGCCGCGACCGCAGAACCTGCGCTTCCAGGGACAGTATCTGGACCGCGAGACCGGGCTGCACTACAACACCTTTCGGTATTACGATCCGGACATTGGACGATTCATCAATCAGGATCCGATTGGGCTGGTGGGTGGAACGAACCTCTATCGGTACGCGCCCAACCCTGTCTCGTGGATTGATCCGTGGGGACTGACCGGCGACGACATAACAACGCTTTATCACTACACAACGCAGGATGGCTTAGAGGGCATTACGAGTAGCGGTCATTTGAATGCATCACAGGGTCCCGTACATGCAAGATTTGGAGATGGTCAGTATTTCACGGATATATCCCCCGATATGATTGGTGGTAGGACTATGGCAGACGCCGCCGGAACTGGAAAGATGTCGCTAGGACAGCTTGCGGCAAATATTTACGGTGATGCCCGAAAGCTTAATAGCATCACGCATTATGTTGAAGTAGATGTTACAGGCTTGGATGTCAAGGAGCCCCGCCCTGGAACTTTCTTGGTTGAAGGGAAAGGGCCGCTTGATATTTCGAATCGCATAAAAAGAAGCGGATCAAGTTGCTCATGAAAAAAGAGTATTTTCACTCCCGGACAGAGTTTCCGTGCGGCTCCGGAGAGATTTATACGGAATTTATCGACGGCGTCGCGACGCGTCAGATCAGCCATCCTGATAATGGGATTGCCTACACATCCTCATCCGTACAAGATTGGAATTCTGATGTGGGTTTTTTGCTCTTTGATGGAATGAAGGGCGAACTCGACATTTCTCCAGATGACGAAATTAAACAGGAAGATTTCGAGCATGCCTGGAAGGCTGCCGTGGGCAATCCTCCGCAAGAGCAAGCGATCATCTACGGAGTTGGGGACGCAGCTGTACCACAACAGAATTCAACCCTTATAGCTCATGTGGTAAATAATCGCGGCAAGTGGGGGCGTGGCTTTGTCGTTTCCCTCGGCAAAAAATACACCGTCGCGCGGGATAGTTATCTCGACCTGTTCCGAGGTGAACAACGACCTCCACTCGGAATGGTTCAATTTCTATCTGTAGATGACGAAAATAGAATATATGTCGCAAACATGGTTTCTCAAGACGGGATTCGCAAGAATAGCCAGGATATTACTCAATACGTCTCGTACCCCGATCTCAAAAATTGCCTCAATCAAATTTGCGAATTTGCTTTGGCCAATCGACTTGCGGTGCAAATGCCTATGATCGGTGCCGGACTTGGTGGTGGAAATTGGGAAATTATTTCAGAAGAAATCACTGAGGTTTTTTCGTACTATAAATTGACTTGCAAAGTTCTTAGACTTTCATAGTCAATCTCCGTTATGCCCTTGGGGCAGGACTGGATTCGCTGGTCAGATTTCCGTTGATTTGAGAGGTTTTCACGAAAACTTATAACTTAATCCAGGACTTGCTTAACGATCTAGATGGTCTTGATTGGGACTCGGCTCTTTTTATTAATCAGAGCGCTTGGGTGGCTGATCCATGGCATGCGAAGATCCTCGTGCTTGAAGGGGATGACGAACTCGAAGATGTTGCTCCAGGAACGCATTTGCCAAAAATTGCGAAGGATAGAGGTATGCGGCAGCTATTCGACATGGAGACTTTTCGAGAAATAGTTAATTTCGAGCGGAAGCGCAATCCAGTTGCGGATGTGAAGGATGTTATATATGCAATTAACTACTATCGTGAAAAAGATGATTTCTACAGCCCGTAGGGATGGCTAAAATTTGATATTTATTTGTCGGCGGGCATTGTTTTAAAAATAATCAGATTTCCCGTTGATGGCGGGGTGTGCGTGGCGTCATGAGAGATATTGTGGTCGGGCGATTGGGGTGGGAGTGTATAGTTGGTGACGCGAGGCTAATGCTAAGAAACTTACCCGCGCGCTGGATTGGTTGGGCAACTTGACAATCAATTGTGTGCGAGGTTCGAACCCGAAAGTGTAGTTGCTGTTGGGAAGAAAGCAATGCTCAGGGACAGAAAGGTCACGTTTGAAGGAGGGGCGATGGAGGTTGGAAAATTCGCAAACTGTGCCTCGGGAATCAGTGTTGTTGATTTTGAAAATGTCGAAAAAGACCTGGGATACACATTGCCGGTGGCATTTCGCGTGCAGTATCTGGCAAGTAACGGAGGAAATCCTGTCAATGCCCTGTTCAAAAATGAAGATTGTGGTGAGCCTCTCGAGGTCGTAGGGTTTTATCCGATAAAATACAACACTTCAGCTTACGAAACGAAAGATTCATTGCTCCTTGAGCACTATAGAGTGATGTTCGGTCGAGGCGTAATCCCAGCTAATTTACTTCCATTTGTTGTTGATGTCCACGCAGAACTGACCCACCTGAGGCAGTAATTTTCATCGAATTTTGACCCACGTGATTGAATGCCCTGCTCAATCTTTGAGCAGGGGATACAGAGGTGATCACGGTGGGCATATTGGCCAAGATCAGGCGGATGCATTTCCGCGAGAAGGTCCCGCTGCGCGAGATTGCCAGGCGCACGGGCCTGTCCCGGAACACGGTGCGCAGCTGGCTTCGGCAAACGGATGCCGTTGAGCCGAAGTACCCGAAGCGCGTCAGCCCGAGCGTCGTCGACGAGTGGGCCGCGCAGCTGACGGGCTGGCTGCGGGCGGACAGCCATCGCCCGAAGCGTGACCGGCGCACGGCCCGGTTCATGTTCGAGGCCATCCGCGGCGAGGGCTACGCCGGCAGCTACGGCCGCGTCAGCGCCTTCGTGAGACGCTGGCACGAGGAGCAGGCTGAAGCCCCGCGCAGGAAGGCCTATGTACCGCTGGCCTTCGAACCCGGTGAAGCATTTCAGTTTGACTGGAGCTGCGAATACGCCTTCATCGGCGGGTTGCGGCGACGCCTGGAGGTCGCCCACGTCAAGCTCAATGCCAGCCGGGCGTTCTGGCTGGTCGCCTATCCGACCCAGAGTCACGAGATGCTGTTCGATGCGCACGCCCGCGCATTCGCCGCGTTTGACGGCGTTCCGCGCCGCGGCATCTACGACAACATGAAGACCGCCGTGGACAAGGTCGGCCGCGGCAAGGAGCGCGCGGTCAACGCCCGCTTCGAAGCAATGTGCAGTCACTACCTGTTCGAGCCGGAGTTCTGCAACCGTGCCGCCGGCTGGGAGAAAGGCATCGTCGAGAAGAACGTTCAGGACCGGCGACGTCAGATCTGGCACGAAGCAGCGCTACGGCGCTGGGAAACGCTTGAGATCCTAAACGAATGGGTCGCTGATCAGTGTCGTGAGGCCTGGCAGATGCGGCACCCGCAGTGGCCCGAGCTGACAGTCGAGGACGTGCTGCAGGACGAGCGCACCAGGCTGATGCCCAATCCACGCCCGTTTGACGGCTATGTCGAGCAGACGCTGCGGGTGTCGTCGACCAGCCTCATCCACTTCCAGCGCAACCGCTACAGCGTGCCCACCGAGTACACGAACCAGCTGGTGAGCGTGCGCTGCTA